>JAKARU010000006.1 GCA_021819225.1 Thermoplasmata archaeon | reverse complement strand
GGAAGGTATACTGCATCAGCCTCTGAGAATTTTCTTATGATATTCCTCTCAGAATCCTTATCTTCAAGGAACAGTACATCTCAAAGCCACAGTACAAGAAATAGTCACGGATCACTCCCTAATAAGTTTGCCTCCTTTATGGAGAGCCAGAAGTCCATTGTATGACAAGGATACACCTCATGCCTGTCACTCTCCTGGCACCCCTCAACACTGATTCGTTTGTTCTTTGCCCCATGTCCTTACCCCCTGAAGGATTACCCACTTTTGTGCCATATAAAAGTTAATCTTGCATAATTGAAAAAGTCCATTGATACTAGTGAACTCGCTAAGATTTTCATATGGACATCCCGCTCCTGCAATTATAAACTCCCGATACTTTCCTGATGGCAGAGCCTTCAATCATACATCCAGAGGTTGATTTATGACTGCAGGATATATGCAGGTTTCTCTTTAATGCTAATATGGAAAACAACATACAATCACTCCAAGTAATATTTTATAAAGAAAACCTCATAACATCCAAGATTATCAATACTTGTTGCCAGAAGATAAATTAGTCACCGATCTCAAATTCGTAAAGTCCGTTGAAATTCTACCGGATAAGAAGTTTGGCATAGATGATCTCAAAAAGGCAGCAAAGATTCTGGATGGAGTTGCCAATGTGGTAACCGCTCCAGAAAACCCCGGAGGGAGACCAGGAATCGATCCATTCTTTACTACCAGGACAGTTTCATCACTTTCTCACGTAATCGCAGTTCCCCACCTGTCAACAAGGGATAAAAATCGTGTTTTCATAATTTCACAGATCATCAGCGCCATAAAGGATGGAATCAGGAATTTCTTTGTTGTCGGAGGGGACCCCATTGACGCATCAATAAGCACATTTGAGGTGAGGGAACTGGATGTGATCGGGTTAATAAGAGAGATCAGGAGGGTGCAGCTTGAAGATTATGGAGGTAGACTGGAAATAAACATAGGCGCTGCGTTCAACCCGTACAGAACTATTGAGAAAGAGGTTTCTATGAAGAAGATGGAATCAGGAACCGACTTTTTCATGACACAACCGGTGTACAGCCCCGGACATTTTGATCCTGAATTGATGAAGGTGAGGAATTTTAGAATAATTCCCGGGTTCATTCCGATTAGGAGTAAAGGTGCGATTGATTTTCTCAAAAGGATGGGAGTAAACCTGGACATTACAGATGTCAGAAGATTACAGGATTCAGATGATATAGCAAGCCTTTCCAGGAGGATGTTCCTTGACGCTTTCGAGGAGATCAGGGGATATTCGATGGGGATTCATGTAATGCCAATGGGTGACTATAAAATGGCACGCGAGTTACTGGAGAGTATATAAATGACAAAAATAGAAACAATAATTGGCGGGATATACCCGAAGAGCGACGACTTGAGGCTGGCGATTGGTCGGTGGGAGAGAGGGGTTATTGATAGCAGGAAGATCGAATCAGACATAGTTTTCCATACGGAAAAATTCGACAGCCTTGCTGAAGGGGTTGTTCATACAGAGCCACTGTATAACTGGTATGATATATTCCGGCCACTGATTTCTCTTATTGATGGCGCAAATCTTGGACCTTTAACAAGATTTGAAGAGACCAACACTTTCTATAGAATTCCAGAATTTGAACAGGAGGTCTCATTTGATACAGATCCGTTTATTTATCAGGAAATCAAAGATTCTCCCCCATTACCAATTTTCAAGGGCTCACAGGAATCTATCCTCTTCTTTCCTGGCCCTCTTACGGTTGCTCAATATTCGAGATTCAACAGCGGGATAAGCAGAATGAACTTTATAGAAAAAATTACAGAAATTATGTCCGCGATCGCAAAAGCAAGCGGTAAAAGTGAACTTTTTCTGATGGAAAGGGTACCACTTAGAGATGGCTATTCAAGGTTGATCGAGGAATACTTCAATCCCGGGCAAGTATACCTGTTTACATCAGGAAGAATGAAGTCTTCCTATTTCGAGGGGCAGAAGGGAAAATTCAGATCTATCATAACAGATCCTAACCGTGAAAATATAGAAATATCCAGGAAGTTCTCCGTTACGCCTGGAGTAAAGATCATAGAATCGCACAACACAAGAATAGAGGAAGAGGAACACGTTAAGAGCGTAGTTTCAGGATACGATGTGGATAGGATTTTCGTAACACCTGATGATTATCTTGACTTTCTGCCAAGGAAAGTTGCAGATAGAAAGTTAGAATTGCTGCAGAAAGTTGGTGAGATAGATGAGTGAAAACAGATTTATTCTTCAAGAAATAGGCAGTTTCAGAAAACCTGATTACCTTAGCAATAACTTCCATAAAATTTTTGGGACTCAGGAATATTTTGAGAAAGCCTCCAAGGCAAGCCTGGAAACCCTGGCTCTCTTCAAGAAAGCCGGAATAAATAATTTCGGTGTTGGTGGGGAAATGTTCAGATGGGAAATGTATGAGCATTTTGCCAACAGTGTTGAAAATATAAATTTTTACGGCCTTGTGAGATCCTTTGATAACAGGTACTACAGAAAGGGGAGCGTGACCGGCGAGATTTCACGCAAAAGCAGCCTGCATAAGGATGAAGTGGAATTCCTGTTAAAGAACACCAAGCAAGAATTGAAAATTCCCATAACTGGCCCATATACCATGATGGACTGGTCTTTCAACGAGAAGTATCCCGGCAGAAGAGAACTTGCGAACGCATTTTCGCAGATCATCAGGGAGGAAATAAAGGAGATCAGGTCCTTATGGGTAAAATATAGGGGAGATCAAAAACTCCAGATACAGATAGATGAGCCTGCTGCCACAACACATCCTTCTGAAATGGACATTGTTGTGGAATCGGTTAACAGATCATTCGAAGGAATAGGGGGACTCGAGACTTCAATTCATGTCTGTTATAGCATTGATTATGGGTACCTTTTCAACGTGATCCCGGATCTCAAGGTTGAGGGTTATAACCTTGAATTTGCGAACAGGGATTCCATGGCTCCTGGTGAAGGTGTTGATAAAAGACCGGGATATGCGGATGTAAAAAGATTCAAGGAAGCAAATGATGCAGTTGCAAAGAAGAGATTTCTTGGGCTCGGGGTGACAGATGTACATATAGATGAGATCGAAAGCGAGGAACTGATAACAGACAGAATCAACACAGCAAGAAAAATACTGGATGATGACAGGATCCTGAGGATAAACCCGGACTGTGGTCTCCGAACCAGAAGTATCCAGGTCGGGTACCAGAAGCTCCTGAATATGTCTGAAGCGGTTTCCAAGATAGAAGGTAATAGGAATGATTAAAGTACAGTGAACCTAACACATCTGGATATGTATCCTCAGGGGGCCTGATTCGTTATGACTCAAAGCAGGAAAGTTAGAACTTCCCTGCTTAGTACCCGTATTGGCACAGAGTGTCAAATCAAATTACCTAAGGTAAAATTTTTTTGCCGATTTTCATCGAATAAGTAGTTTACGTTGGCCGGGTAGAGAAAGGATAATGTAATTCGACCTGTTAAGATTTGAATTATTACCATAAGATTTAAATTTAATACAATTATTATTAAGTTTGTATGTAAAACTGTACAGAATTATTGTACGAATATTTATAACAACTTAATACATTCTACTTTCGTGAAGAATGAATATAGTTTTCAACTGCAACTCCCACTACCTCCGCCCGTAGTATTTGAGTATATTGCAAATCCCTGGCTTTTCTTTAACCCTATGGCACATATTGCGGTTCGTAAGAAAATAACAGGCTTGAAATGGGATATCATCTTCTCACCAGATGTTGAACAATCAAGGGGAACAACATATTACGGAATCTTAGATGGTCCTGTAGTAAAAGGGGAAACTGTGAATTATAAGTGCAGAAGTATTGATAATTCTGTTGCAATGGAGATATCCATAAATGTAAGACCAAAAGGGGTTGAAACATACATAGATATCCAGTGGGGTCTGGAAACAAGCCTCGGTTTTATTGATAAAATCATGGGAGAAAGTTTCAGCTTAACACCTGAACACATATTCAAGAAACATCTTTCCCTTAGAATCCCGGAAATACTTAACCTAATTAACTATAGGGAGCAGGGTAGGGAATTTCTTCTGGAGAAAGTACTTTTAAACGGAGCTACTGCTATTCCCTATATAAAAAATAAAGCTAGAGAAATAGGTGACTGCATCATACTCGGAACTTCTAAAAATCTCAATTTTAAGATAGAAGTCAGGGAAGGACAATTACTTACAATTCATTCGGAATCTGGAAACAGAGAGAATTTTGGTGGAGAAGCAATTCTAGAAATATTGAATAATTCCGATGAAATGACTATATGCTTTTATCACATAAACGCAAAGGAACAAACTGCGGAATTGATAAAAAAGCAAATTTCACTGATGAATAATTGATTCCTGTATTTTACATCTTGATCTTTTGAATTTATTTCTTTCATCCTGTTTGATGAGAATTGAGTTGCATTAGAACATAATTATCAATTTCTCAAAATCTATTTTTATAACATATGTGAGACAAGAATACCTCTTCAAGAACTGAGTCAAAGTAATATCGTCCACTTTAATGATAAAACCAAAAATTTTAACATATCTGCTTGATGGAGGATTATCAAGAAAAGAATACACAATTTGAAGCGACTCACCGAGAAAACAACATGAAAAAAATTACTATTTAAAGACTGGAACTCTGGCATGAGTGCGAGGGGAGGGATTCGAACCCACGAACTCCTACGAGACAGGATCTTAAGTCCTGCACCTTTGACCAAGCTCAGTAACCCTCGCTTCCAGTGGTGAAGTGCTAATTGAGTAAAATATCTTTCTTTATGAAAGCATCAGATCCATATCTTTTTATATAGAGATTTGACATAATGAGATATGGTATTTCCAAATGGCATGCCTGAAGATGCCGAAATTGTTAATTTTGAGGTTGAAGATGAACCAAAATGGGTTAGGGTCAAGCTGGAAGATGGTTCAGTTTTACAGATAAAGATGGAAATAGTAGGAATAATGAGGAATGGCAACGATCCAAACACTGGCCTTCCAATGTACATGGTGCAGGCAACAAACATAATCAGATTGAACCAGGTTCCAAAGGAACTGATAAAAAAGAACCAGATGAAAGGCGGTCAGGGTTCGGATGGAGCAATTTACCGTTAAAGGTATACGTCTTGACGATAAGGATTCTGCAATACTGAGCATGCTCAAAGAATGCTCCAGGATAAGCAATGTCGAAATTGCGAAAAGGCTGGGTATTACTGAAGGCACTGTAAGAAGAAGGATACATAGACTTGTGGAGGAAAAAATTATCAAAAGGTTCACGGTTGAAATAAATGACGGAAAAAAGGAAGCTATAATCCTGGCTAAATGTGAGCCTGCATACATGAATTCAATCCTTCAACAGATAAGGAAGAAATTTGACAGGATATACGAAGTTTCAGGAAAGAATGACATCGCAATAGTTTTTGAATATGTTGATCTCGAAACACTGAATGACAATCTGGACGTAATAAGATCTGTTACCGGAATAAGAAATACGGAGACTCTTATCAGGCTTAAATAGTGTCCTGTAACCAAATAAAACTGTGAGAAATAACCATTAGATATGGTTAAATAGAATCTTTTAATTTGCTGATTAAGTGATTACAATGGCTGAAGAAAATATCATATACGTCGGGAAAAAACCAACAATGAATTATGTGCTTGCTATAGTAACCCAGTTCAACAATAATGTTGATAAGATTGTAATAAAGGCAAGAGGCAAATCGATAAGCAAGGCTGTAGATATTGCTGAAATTACAAAAAACAAGTTCGTTCAGAACCTAAAATATTCCAGAATTAATATAGAAACAGAAAAGGTAGAAGGGGAAAGGGGAGAGACGAATGTTTCCTCCATAGAGATCACTCTGGAAAAGTGATCTTTCCAATACCGTTTGTTAATTTGACTCCTTCAATCGATTTGGCAGTATTCTTTTAGATGGGTGGTCTGTTTTGAGGTTTCTTTTTTGAAGAAGATTTGTTCATTGTGCGGAAATGAATTCGAGTGCCACAGTGGGCTATTTTCGTGCTGGTGCACAGATTTGAGGGTATCTCCGGACTTCCTGAACTATCTCAGAAGAGTATCAAATGATTGCGTATGTCCTAAATGCCTTTCACGAGGAAAGATTGAGAACCAGTAGAGAAACTGTTTTATCAAAATTTCTGGTAAAAAGTTTAAATTGCCTCAATAGGATTACCATAAGCTGATATTTGATGGGAGAAGTCTTGAATATAAAAATGGACGTCAGTGGGAAACTGGATCTTATAAACAAAAGGATAGAGGAAGTCCTGAAAACTGATAGTCCTGATTTGACTGAAATGGCATTATACACCCTCAGATCAGGTGGTAAAAGATTAAGGCCGTTGATAGTGCTCCTGGTTTATGAGCTGATAACTGATGAGGAAATATCAAAGGTTCTTGATCTTGCAGTGGCCTATGAAATTATGCATTCTGCCAGCCTCATCCACGACGATATTATAGATGAGGCTGAGGAGAGGAGAGGTTCTCCTCCTCTGCACATAAAGTTCAACATTCCCGATGCAATTGTAACCGGTGATTTCCTGTTTTCTGTTGCGTATAAACTTGGCGCAACGTATGGTACAGAAGTGTCAGATATTGTGGCGAGAGCAGCCCGGAAACTGGCAGAAGGGCAGATCATGGAATCAAGGAATCTCGGTAATCTTGAAATTACAGAGAATGATTACTTTCATATAATAAGCAATAAAACAGCGTACTTCTTTGGTGCTGGGGCCAGATCAGCCGCCTGTGTGGCCACTCAAAACGAAGAAATGCGTGAGAATATGTTCAAATTTGCCTATAACGTTGGAATGGCATTCCAGATAACCGATGATGTTCTTGACATAATTGGAAAGGAGGAGAACATAGGAAAGATGCCTTTCACGGATTTTAAGCACAGTACTCTCACTCTACCAATGATATATGCACTTAAACACGGTAAAAATGATGACGTTGGAAACCTCAGGCATGTAATCAGGGGCGAGAGAACTGACACAGAGAGCATTGAGCTCGCGAAGCAGTTCCTGGTTGACTGCGGGGCAGTTGATTATTCGATAGGAATTGCTAAAAACTACATAGACGAGGCCATAAAAGCCATGAGGTCAGCTGAAAGAACTCCTGATCTCGAAACATTGCTTCAAATTGCTTATAGCGTGATAAGCAGGATAAGAATTTAAATGACAAGAATAATTCTGTTCACTGGAAAGGGTGGTGTGGGAAAAACAAGCATTTCAGCCGCGACAGGGTTGATTTGTGCAAAGGAAGGCAAGAAGACTTTAATTATTTCTACCGACCCTGCTCACAGCCTTAGAGACGCCTTCAATCTGGAGATAGGCTCCGAACCTAAAAAAATTGCTGAAAACCTGTATCTTCAGGAGATAAGCGTTACGGAAGCGATTAAAAAATACTGGGAAAAGCTGAAGCTCTACCTGACCTCACTCATGAGATCACAGGGAGTAGAGGGTATAGCGGCAGAAGAGATAGCTACACTACCGGGATTTGATGAGGCTTCACAGCTCCTCTACATAAGACAATACGCTATAGAAAATACATATGATGTGATAGTAATGGATACTGCTCCAACTGGTGAATCACTTAAATTGCTGTCATTTCCGGAGGCTTTTTCATGGTATATGGAGAGGCTATTCCCAATAAGCAGGAAGACTGCGAAAATAATGAGACCATTCATGAAACCATTGCTGGGGGTTCCTATTCCTGATGACACGGTTTTTGCAAGTATTGAAGAACTCTATTCCCAGATGAGAGATGTGGAGGAGATACTGTCTGATGGTACCCGCACAACCATAAGGCTGGTGTGTAATCCCGATACAATGTCCTTCAATGAGACAAAGAGGGCTTATACATATCTATTAATGTATGGATACTCAGTGGACGCCATGGTCATCAACAAGATATTTCAGGATGATAGTGGTGACTTCCTGTTGAAATGGAGAAAATCACAGAACCAGATTATAGAAGAAATTGAAGACGCTTTCGGTGATATAAAAATTTTCAGGCTTCCAATGAGCGATGAGGAGCCAACGGGAATAAAGAAACTTGAGAATATGGGCAAAAAGGTATATGGAGATATCAAGCCCTGGGAAATTCTATCTGACATTGAGCCACCCATTGAGTTTGAAGTTACAGATAAGAAAAAGTACATTAAAATGAAGGTACCGTTTGCAAATAAACAGAATCTGACGTTGCATAACAGGGGAGGTGAACTTGTAGTGCAGATAGACAACTGGAGGAGAGTTTTCTTCCTGCCTCAATCAATGGCGGATCTGAATCCCTCAACCGCAGAATTTAATAAAGGAAAGCTCATTATAGAGATGATATAAATGGCAGAAAAAACTGTTGGCGGAAAAAACGGAAGAATTCACTTTGAAATTGACGTTGAACTCCCGGAGATCAAGGAAGGAGTCATGGATATTCTCTCCCTCATAAAAGGGGCATCGGACGAGATTGTTGATCTCGGAAAGAAGCTCCTGAACAAGGCACAGGATGAACCAAGAGAAATTAAGAAGATAAACATCAAATAAAAATCAGGAATTTGATGTGGGCTAATCTTCAGCTGCCGTGATTATGGATAGTGAGTGGTGTTTTGGATATTCCTTGGGTAATGTGTGAATATCTGTGAGGAGCTTCTGCTGATATCAATAACCCTGATTTTTACATTTCGTAAGCAAGCGCTTTTACTGCATTCAATATAACAACGGTATTTTGTGCAATTCTCCTTACTTGTTCTAATCCTGTTTCGTTGAAATATATGCAACGGTGCTATCCATCAGTTATAGTGACGACTGCGATAACTTAAACAAAGCTATTAATGGTATCTCCACAAAGGACCAGAACAGTGAAAGAGATTTTGGGCTTCATTCAGTATTTGAGGTACTAACAAAGGGAATGCAGGGGGAAGGAATCATAATTCCCGGCAGAGGAATCTTGAGCAGGAAATTGTATCTGCACATTCAAATCCCCTCATAAAATTATTTTCTTATTCCAATGATACTTCAGAAAACACAATGTTTAAAGGCTGCTATCTTAGTTTTCGGGTTAAAACAAATTTGCCACCAGATTTATACAAATTTCTTGAGTATCCTGAGTGATTACGTCTTGACGTATTCACACGAATGGAAACGCTTATGTACTGAAATCATAGGATTGTATTACAATTGGAGGACATATGTGCGTAATGATGGTTAAGGTTGTTGGGCCTGATCTCGCTACAAGGAACGTCGGTGACAATTTGTTTAAATTGCTAGAGCAAAGCCCTAAGGAGAGAATAACCATGAACTTCAGTGACGTGTCTTCTATCAGTCGTTCATTTGCTCATGAATACATTACAAAGAGGAAATTAACAACAAAAATTATTTCAGAAACAAATGTTCCTGCAAATAGTTAAAAAAATGCTGGAATTCGTGGAAAATAAGCCGTTTGTAAAGAAATATGCGGAAAACGATACCCCTGAGAGAATAATTATATCTTGAGGTCTGGCATTAAATCTCAACGGTCTCGTTGTCAGTTACATCTATTTTATAATGGGAGACATCGGGAGGATTCTACCAGGAAGAAAAGTCATCTACCTCTCATGCCTCGCTCTTCCTGATGTACCGGCATCATGGGAAACTTAGAGACTATCGCTACATTGAAGGAAAGAAGTACATCCTGTTTCCTCAAATGTGCTCTTTTGAATAAAACTTTGATGACCGTGCAATCCAGTATTCTTCTATTCTTCTTTTCAATGAATCTACGTGGTTGTTTTTTTGCCCGTGACGGTTGACAGGTATTAGAAAAGAAAAATAAAGGAGGTTACGTACTTGGTTGCAATCTGAAGATTCTGGAATTACAATGATGTGAAATCAAGCCTGTCCAGTCGTATTTTTTCATGTATATGTTTTCCGTAGGAATGGAGGATGAGATTGATTGCCAGTTATTGGTATCGGGGGGAACAAGTTCCATTGATGAAGAATACGTTTCTATCCTGTCGTTAGGCTTTTCGACCTCAGCCCTGGTAATGGAGGACTCCCCGGGTCAATATAATCCGTCCTATTGAATGTCCACCCAGATCCGGGTTAGTATAAGATAATTATGATTTATTAACAGAATTGGTTTCTACGTCATGCGTATTCACTTAATGCCTCAGCATCTAAGTCGTGAGATGCCGTAAGATAGAATTCACAACCTATACGATAGCATTTTATTCGGGTAACAGGATAGTTATAACTTTTGTTGAGATAATACTGAGAGGGGACAAAAACAAATGGATAGTTTAACATTCGTTTCAGGTCACTACAATTTCCCAGTATTTTTAAGCTCATCAATATGATCAAGAGCGGGAAAACAGAGTAGAGATATGACTGAACCCAGACATCTGAGGCAAGATCAATATCTGAAAGTAAAACATGTCGCTCAAATTGGAAAAATATGACCTGGTGGGTGTATCCAAGCGGTATACCGTTAGAGATAATAAGGTTCTAAAAATACATCCCTATGAAAAGCATTAAGGAGATAAGGGATGAAACTTTTGAAAGACTTGGTTTGAAGGAAGAGAACTCAGGAGTTTTTTATGGAAAATGGGAAAAGTATGATCCTGAGAAGTCTATAGAAGTGAGGAGTCCAATTGATGGCACATATCTCGGAAAAGTTTCTGTTGCATCTCCAGAGCAGTACAGAAATGCCGTAGTGAAAATGGAGAAGGAATTCGTCGAATGGTCTGAGACACCTGCACCCCAGAGATCCCTTGCCATAAAGGCAATTGCGGATGGAATAAAGGAAAAGAAGGAATTGCTCGGAAGGATTGTTTCACTGGAAGTGGGAAAAGTAACAACGGAAGGACAGGGCGAAATCCAGGAAATGATTGATGTAGGTTATTTCGCTACCGGCCTGGGAAGGCAGATATATGGTCTCACGATGGCCAGTGAAAGACCGTATCACAGGCTTTATGAACAGTATATTCCCCTTGGAGTGATAGGTGTTATAAGTGCCTTCAATTTTCCATCGTCAGTCTGGTCATGGAATGCCTTCATTGCGGCCACAGTGGGCGATACAGTGCTATGGAAACCATCCAGCAAGGCTGCCCTGAGCTCGGTGGCAGTGATGAGAGTCATTGAGGATATAATGGTGAAGGAGAGTATTCCCGGGATTTTTGCACTGGTAAATGGAAGGGGAAGGGAGATTGGCGAGCTGATGGCAGAAGATAAGGCTCTTCCGCTCATTTCTTTCACTGGTTCGGTAAAGACTGGAAAACACCTGGCTGAGAAGGTTGCATCAAGGCTAGGGAAAACTATCCTGGAGCTTGGTGGAAACAACTGTGCAATCGTAAGTGAGAAGGCAGATATGAAAGTGGCACTCAAAGGTGTGGCCTTTGGTGCACTTGCAACTGCAGGGCAGAGATGCACAAGCACGAGGAGGGTTATTGTCCATGAGAAGATCTACAATGAATTCAGGGAAAAATTGAAGAACATATATGAGAAAGCTAAGACTGGCAATCCTCTTGAGGATGGGATCATTGTTGGACCTATGATTGATGACGATGCTGTCTCGAATTATGAGAAAGCCATAGCAAAAGCTGTTGATCAGGGCGGAAGGGTTGTCACAGGAAATAAAGTACTGGAGAGAAAGAAAGGCTACTATGTTCAACCGACAATAATCGAAGCAAGATATGGAATGCAGATCACTAAGGAAGAAACCTTTGCTCCCATACTCTATATGTTCAAATATTCAACAATGGAGGAGGCAATGAAGATACACAATGATGTACCGCAGGGACTTTCATCTGCAATGTTTACTACGGATTTGAGGGAGGAGGAATACTTCCTTTCAGCAAGAGGTTCGGACTGCGGACTTGCCAACATAAACACCTCAACTGCCGGAGCGGAAATAGGAGGTGCGTTTGGCGGTGAGAAGGACACCGGCGGAGGAAGGGAAAGTGGAAGCGATTCCTGGAAGCTTTATATGAGAAGGCAGACAGTCACAAAAAACTATGGAAAGGATATCCCTCTTGCACAGGGTGTACAGTTCAAGATTGAATGAGGAATAAGAAACACGTATCCCTTTTTTTAATTCTGATAAATTTTCTGAAGCAGACATTTAAATTTTATGGATAATCTCATCCCTCAAAGAATGATTTTTCCATCTGCTTCCTCTTCTTTTTCTTCCTGAAATAATTTATAACCACATAGATATACAGGATTATTCCGAGATATATCAAAGAGTTGAGCAGTGGAAACACAGGATTGGAATAAGAGAGTGTCTGGATTGTGGAATTTATTGATATATTGTCCTTCAACTCTGCTGAAACCATGATCTTGTAATTTACCCAGGGATAAATACCATTCAGGAACGAGTAGTCTGTTGTGTTGGAATTAATCTTCAGCTGGTTCCATGACTTCTGCCCCGAAGGCCTGTAATTAATTATGAAATATTTTATGTCCTTCGCAATGTTTGTTCTCCATGAAATATAGGATGTGAAAAAAAGAAGTGGAATAACCCGTGTTATTGAGACCTGTGGGGGGAATTTACTCAGAGTGTGATCGACCGGATAGAGAGATTCGTTCAGATCCATGTTCCCTGTAACGTTGACTGCATAAGTGTAATTCTGGAAATAGGGGCTGGAAAATGACAATCTGTCGTGTCCCGCAGGAACCCAGATGCTGAACTGCCCATTAATATCCGTATATGCATAGTCCGTGCTGTTATATTGAATCATTGCCCCACGAATCGGGACGGAAATATCATCCAGGGCACTGTAGAATTCATTTGTAATCGTGCCGTTCACAAAATACCCATTTCCATTACCTCTGAGGGTGTATGGGGCATAGATGATGTCTTTTCCAGGATTCAGCTTTATGGCCACATTTGAAGTGTGAAAACCTCCTGCTGAGATACTCAGGTTATAACTTTCCGGTATGAGAGATTCAAGATAGGGATATTCAAAGGTCCTGTTTTTCCCAAGTGCAGTTATCCTTGAATCCGCAGGCGATATATTGATTGAGACATTTACTTCTTTTTCCGTTAGTTGTATGGATGATTGCCTTCCCGGGACGGCGCTTGAAAATGGGTAAAACCCAAATGAAGATAGGGTTAAGTTGCTGTCAATTCCTATTCTCGAGAAGTCCAGGCTATTTCCAGTCAGTATGGGGGAAAGATAATCCAGGGTTCCTGAAAAGTTTCCCATGAAGTACCATGATGAATTATAGATCAGGGAAATATCCTGCTGGGAGTATGATGGAACCGAGATGTTGAATTCTTCATTCACTCCCTTCCATGTATATTCCAGCACATACGAGTCACCGGAACCGAGATTCACAGAGTCTCCTAGATAGGGTAAACTGTTCAGGGTGAAGCTGGTTTTTGTGGAGAAGTTTAATACTGCAGGATATGTCTGCAATATCCTGAAAATCTGTGGCACAACAGGGTAAGTTTCCTGTGGTGTGTTGCTTGAATTAGAAAAAGTTACCCTGAACGCGTTTGCCTTGACCCCGACGGTTGAAAGATTTCCCTGAGAAAATGGAGCTATGGAAAATGTTCCAATGCTGGCCATTTCCTTTGATGCTGCACCACCACTGGCGATCTTGTAGTTTGAAATGCTTGCGTTTATCGCAATCGGCTTATCATAATTCCCCGAGGATACATATTCAAAGGAATTAAACACAGAACCATAAATATCGTATGGAAAAACTACATATGAAAATGAGACCTTCCCGTCACTGATCCTGACTTTGGAAATGTTGAATGCGATAGATATTGTGTTGTTAATATATTGGTTTCCTGGAACGAGCCTGAAGAAGTTAGTCTGATTTCCGACATTTGCAAAAAAGTAGGAACCTGAGTTATTCTCCCTAATTCCGGCCGAAATCGCCTGACTACCGGAAATATTGCTGAACACCCCAATACCTATAGTCCCAGACTCTGACTGTGAAATGCTGCCCACAGATGTGTTAACGTTGGCTGAAATTGTAAACGAACTGTTTCTCACCAGTCCATAATAAGCAGAACCCCCGTAATTACCTGTCAATTTTCCAATATCAGATGCGAGAAGAGCGACATTCATTGACCCGAGTCCCGTTACTGGATTCCACTGTGTATCTGCCCTGTAGAAGCCGTTACTCCCATCAGAAACCGGAACAATTGCACGGCCATACTGGTTTGTGTTTGCAATCCTGTACAGGTAAGGTGCGAGAAAGCCTATATTTCTATGGAGGCTCTGTGAGATCAGAATTGCAGAGCCTGCGGACATTGGAGTGGCGAGGCTTGTTCCACCAATTACATAACATCCTGCCCCAGCAAAAACCCTAACACCTCCAACATTTGGGTTTGCATCCATTGACATGTCAGGAACGCCGAGGTTTGTTGCAGAAAATCCAGGTGCAACCTGGTATGCAGGATTGCTGAAATAATCGCTGTACCCTCCTCCACTCCCCGACCATGCATATTCACCATACTTTCCGTCCATGAGATAAAGTGATGTTCCTCCCACGGAGGTCACATATGGATCTGCCGCGGGGAAATTAACAGTTGGAGTCTTCTGGCCATCGAATGCTCCTGCATCTCCTGAAGCTGCGAATATTCCAATCCCTTTATCAACACCTTCCATGAAGGCAGCATTATACGAGTCAACAAGTGATTGCCCCAGCTCGCTTTCAGGGATTCCCCAGCTGAGGCTTATCTCATTTACAGACAGATTCTGGATAGTGTAATTTATTCCTGCCTGGAGATATCCAACAGCTGCATTTGGAACCACAACAAGATCGATCTTTGCTGCAGGAGCAATTGCATGGAACCACTCAACGTCAGTTGATGTCTCAATAGCCCAGCTTAAATTGTAGGTTGTGGGCAGGCTGAATGGATATATTACAGAAATATTTGCAGATGGAAGGCCCTCATAGGCATTGAACGATGATATATCGTAGTTCAAATAAGGGTCTCCATATGCGTCAACAATCGCTACAGTCAATCCCTGGCCGGTATACCCTTCGTTATGAAGAGGAGTAATGTTATAGGCCTGCATAATCTGGGATGCGAAGAAAGGAGGCTCCTGGCTTGGAAATGAACTTGCCGGCCTGTATACTATACATGGATTTGCCATCAGAGACCATGGATCGACGCCTGACTTATTTTTAATTGATGAGAAGTTTTGCAATGGAATGAGAACCTTCACTTTGCCGTGATTTGGAGTGTTTTCTGGTTGATAGATGACTACCAGTGAAGAAATTAAGAGTATTAAGATCAGGAAAAGTGACACTATTTTTTTATTCATTAAAACCCAATTGGAAATTTTATTAATATATGTATCATTTTCGATTATTGGATGAGACAGATTATTTAATTACAAATTTCAGGAAATATTATATTTCAGAGAGGAGGGTTCACGCTACCGAACTTTCTAAGAGGGAAATTGGATATATTCCTTTCAAAGGAACAATGACAAGACATATTATGATAAGGGATGATCCAAACAGAAGTGAACTGCTCTCGTTTCTAAGAGAAAGGGTTCCCCGGCACCTGTACCATTCTGTGGCAACTTACAGGAATCCCGAGAATAGAAGCATGAAGGATAAGGGATGGCTTGGAGCCGAGCTGATCTTTGATCTGGACGCTGACCATATAAGGGGGGCTGAAAAACTTACATACGAGCAGATCCTCGCTGAGGTTAAGAAACATACACAGAGACTGGTAGAGAAATATTTGTTGGGCTACATGAATATTGATATAAATAATATCTCATTATATTTCTCAGGAGGAAGAGGATACCACGTACATGTGAATAATGATGCCATGTATTCAATGAATTCTGATCAAAGGAGAGAAATCTCAAATCTTGTCAGGGGAGAAGGTCTCAATGCCAAGGGCATGATCGAGGCTGTGTCGCGGGAACACTTCTATGGGAAGGGGTGGATACCTGAAATAGACCAGAAGTTTGTTGAAAATCTCAATGGGATCATCTCAGGCGAAAATCCCATAGATGATGAAAAATTATCATACAGGATCAGGGAATATTTCAAGAGGAACCAGAACGAGAGGGTGGAGTCAAGAAAAAAAATGCTCATCACTAGGGGTTACGAAAAATACCGGAATCTGCTGAATGATGAGATTTTGTTGCTTGAAAGGACCATAACAGCCCTCAAAGATGCGGAATCCTGCGAGATTGATGAGCCTGTTTCAACGGATATTCACAGACTCATAAGATTTCCTTACAGCCTTCATGGTAAGACAGGCTTTCAGGTTATAAATGTTGACATAAATGGGTTTAAGGATTTTGATCCTCTCATTGAAGCAATACCTAAGCAGTTCATGGACGGGGAAATCAGAATAAAAGTGAATCGGCCGTTCAGGATTACACTAAACAGGGAAAACTGGAATATTGAAAATTCCCAGGAAGTGCCGACTTATGTGGCCATTTATAGCTTACTTTCAGGAAGGGCTAATTTAGAGTAAATATTATCTGATAATAAGTAACACAAAATTAGATATATAACAAAGTAATGTTCAGGAGGTGAAAGAATGGAATTGAAAAATAGTAAGACACTGGAAAACCTGAAGGCAGGTTTCGCAGGAGAGAGTCAGGCAAACAGGAGATATCTTTACTTTGCGCAGAAGGCAGATGAGGAAGGCCAGCAGGAGATATCTGCTGTATTCAGATCAACAGCCGATGGCGAGACAGCTCACGCATTCGGACATCTCAAGTATCTCCAGGCAGTTGGTGACCCCGTAACAGGAGAACCAATAGGAACAACCGAACAGAACCTCAAGTCTGCCATTGCAGGGGAGACGTACGAATACAGTCAGATGTATCCAGGATTTGCAAAGGTTGCAAGAGAGGAAGGGTTTGAAGAAATAGCACACTGGTTTGAAGTCCTATCAAAAGCCGAGAAATCTCACGCCACTAAATACGAAAAGACACTCAGCGAATTGACAAAACAGTGATAAGATGGAAATGATAAGGAGGGGTGATTTATACACCCCTGAACAATATTCAAAAATCTTGAACGAGGAAAGAAGAAGGATTATTGAAGTGAAGAAGGAAAGGAGAATTGTTTCAAAGACATTCAGTTTCCTTTTCGAAAACAGGGATACAATCCTGAACCAGATCAATGAAATGATATTTGTGGAGAACGTCCATGATGAGAGGGAGATTGACCACCTCCTTGAGACCTACAACAAGCTCATGCCTGAAAAGAACGAGTTCAGCGTCACGATGTTCATTGAGATAAGTGATGAGAAGACGCTTCTCAAGGAAATGACAAGACTTGTTGGCATAGAGGACAGCGTTTATCTTATTTATGGGGACAGTGAGATCAAATGTATTCCTGAGGAAGGAAGATCAACAGAGACGCTTGAGTCAACTCTTCAATACCTGAAGATCAGGCTTTCCATGGCTGAATCTGAAAAATTCAGGGCATCCAAAAACGCCTTCATATCGACAAAACACAGGAATTACAGCGAAACCGCACAAATACCTGAATCTTTGCTTGAAAAACTTAAAAAGGAAATATATTAATTACTTTCTTTTATATCAGTCAGAATGATACAACTTCAGAACGTTTCAAAGGTATATGGGCGATCCATGGAGGGAGTTAAACAGATAAGTTATACCTTCGAAGGAGGGCATGTTTATGGTATAGTTGGGTCTAATGGCGCCGGAAAAACAACACTCATAAGGATGCTCTCCGGTTCTCATACCCAAACCTATGGGTCCATATCAGTAGACAATTTTGACATAATCAAAGAAAAGGAAGAAGCCCTCATGCGGGTTGGCTGGATGCCTGACTCATCAATACTGAACGGTTACTGGAGGATCATAGATCAATTTGAATATTTCGGTGTCTTCAGGGGACTTACCAATCAGGAAGCAAGGATGAGGGGGATGGAATTGATGAGGCGGTTTGGTGTTGATGAGAAGATATGGAATAAATCCATGAGGAGATTATCCCTTGGACAGAGAAGGAGGGTATCCCTGGCTTTTGCAGTCCTGAATGACCCGGAAAACATCCTCATGGACGAACCTTACAACGGATTTGACCCGGATGGAATAAGGATGATCAGCGACTTCATCATCAAGGAGAAAATGAGGGGTAAGACAGTGATAGTTTCATCTCACATCCTGAAGGAACTTGAAAGCGTTGCCGATGAAGTTATATTGATAGAGAAGGGGAAGATCGTAGATACCATTTCAAAAGATTCACTTGAAAAGTCTGAAATACTTAAGATTACAGTAGAGGTCAAGAATCCTGACGATTCACTTGGTGAACTTCTGTCTACCCTTGGGGAGGTAAAGAGGATAGGTAGCCGGTATGAAATAACATGCAATTCTGGAGAGAAGGCGGAAGACCTTAATTCAGCTCTCGTTAAAAACGGATATAAGATAACAACATTCAAGATTGAAAAACCCACAGTTGAAGATTTTTATTTCTCAAAAAACAGAAATTCAAGCTGAAATTGGAGACAGGCCCGCCGGGATTTGAACCCGGATCGTGGGCTCCGGAGGCCCAAATGATATCCCTTACACCACGAGCCTATTTTTTATATCCTATCCTGCGAAGCAACTCCTTCCTCTTTTCCCTGTCTGCATCGTTCTCTGTTCCAACAGGACTGAAACCATCCAGAACGCCTAGAACACCTGCCCTGTCCCCTTCCCTGTAAACTATCACGTCGAGGGGATTCGCTGTGGCCGCGAAAATTCTGCCCACTTCCTGGCACTGCTTGATCTGGTTGAGAATCGCAATGGGAAAGACGTTTTTCAGGATTATAATGAATGTATGTCCTGCACCTATCCTGTTGATATTCTTTATGGCAATATCAATCAAGGAGCTGTCGTTTCCCTCATATCTCACGAGCCTGTCACCAGATGCCTCTGAAAACCCTATAGCATAAATGGCGTCAGGACGCACTGTCCGTATTATTTCCTCGAGATCCTCAATTGTCTTGATGAAGTGGGAATAGCCGAGAATAACATTTGCCCCATCCGGAAAATCGATCTTTACAGTTTCAATCGTTCCCATCTCTCTTACATTGATCATTGATATAATTTGATTTCTATATCTGTTGAAAAAATGTCATGCAGGTATCTTCCTTTCCCGAATGGCACTACATTGCCAACAGTTATATGCAAATGACGGCGATTCAGGATTGATAAATCCTTATTATCCCTTATTTATCAACCTGCAGTTCGGTGTGGAAATGCGTTTTGACAGGATTCATGCCTTTGAGTTCAACGTCATATGGAGATTCTCTTGCCTGGCACCATGTGTAAAGATTATCAGGAGACGGAATTTGAACAGAACAGTGATTGATTCAATTTCTTTAAATTCTTATTAGTTATAATGTTTTCAGGAATGAACATTTACGAAGAGATATCTGAGAAGATAAGTTCCGGTGAAATTGCGAACGGCGAACAGCTTCAAAAGATCAAGGTTAAACTTTCAAAGAAATATGGCATGGACAGGGTTCCTTCAAATTCTGAAATATTAAATTCAGGGTATCTTGATAAGAAGGCAGGAGATATCTTGAGGCTGAAGCCCACAAGGACCATCTCGGGTGTTGCTGTTGTCGCTGCAATGACCTCCCCAGAAATCTGCCCTCATGGAAGATGTATTTTTTGCCCCGGAGGTATGGAAAACAATTCTCCTCAGGCTTATACAGGTTACGAGCCCTCTGCCCTGAGGGGGAGAATGAATAACTATGATCCTTTCAGCATAACATTTAACAGGCTCAAGCAACTCGAAACCATTGGACATGATACGTCGAAGGTTGACCTGATAATCATGGGGGGAACATTCACAGCAAGAAGCAGGGAATACCAGGAAAATTTTGTCAAGGGCTGCCTTGATGGAATGAATGGGAGTGTGGCCGCATCGCTTGATGAAAGCATTGCAATAAATGAAACCACACGGAGAAGATGCATAGGGCTGACGGTTGAGACAAAGCCGGACTGGTTCATGGAAAAGGACATAGAGGTGGCACTTAACTATGGAACAACTAAAGTTGAACTGGGTGCCCAGATAATCAATGAGGACGTCTTGAGGATAAACCACAGAGGGCATGGAATTGATGAGATTACAAGGTCTACCCTCCTCTCAAAGAATGCCGGTCTGAAGATCGTTTATCACGTAATGCCCGGAATGCTTGGATCGGATTTTCAAAAGGATCTCGAGAGTTTCAGGAGAATGGTGAATGATGAGAAATTCAAGCCGGACATGCTCAAGATATACCCCACGCTTGTTGTAAAGGGAACCAGGCTCTACAATATGTGGAAAAATGGGGAGTATTCTCCAATGGAAACAGAAGAGGCAGCGGAGCTGCTTTTTAACTTTATGAAGGAAATGCCACCCTGGATAAGAGTCCAGAGAATGCAGAGAGACATACCTGTTAAATTCATTGAGGCTGGCGTCAAGAGAAGCGATCTAAGGAATCTTGTGGATGAATTACTCAATAAAAGAGGAGTGAGAAGCAAGAT
>JAKARU010000122.1:3449-4266 GCA_021819225.1 Thermoplasmata archaeon | reverse complement strand
GTTTCTTCTCTCCATAGTAATTGAGATTATTGGGGGGGTCATCATCTTTTCTGGGCAGATATTTTATATATTCTATTCGATCATAGGCTTGATAGTGTTGATGCCACTATTGGAATATTTTTCGTACCGTAAAATTAGAATTTTGAATTTCTATCCAATAAGCATTTTTATTCTGTCAATGTTACTCGCAATTTTAATGGACTTTGCCTATTTTCCAGCCCTGGCTCTCCAAATAATTGCATTGATTTTTTCCATAAGGTACATCATAGATAATGACAAAATGAAGAAGTATCATTCGGTTTACATAGTATATGGATTTCTCATGCTTCTTCTTTCCTCCCTCCTAAGAGAGATTCCATTTGAAAAATTATCTCAGGTGCTAATTTTTAACATTGGTGATGATATCAACGTTGCAGGTGTTCCATTCTTCTTCAGCAATGGTGTTGTAGTTGCAGGAATGAGGTATTTTGTATTTTCCTTCAGTTATCAGTATATGGTCATAATACTGGTTCTTGGTTTCCTGCTAATTGAAAATGCCAGGAGCATAATTAAAATATCCACTGCAAAAAAGCAAGGAAAGGGTAACATCGTAAATCTGACATCAATGAGCTTTTCAGTATTCTCATGTCAGTGTGAAACTGTCACATCAATAATCCCGGCCATAGGTGCTGAAATAATTGGAATAATATCCCTGCCCATTATACTGGAGAGTCTAATTCTTTCCGTAGGTACTTTCCTCTACCTTCATTTTGTTCAAAAGGGGAGATACGGAATATTCGGGAATCTCTGGAATTCTAAGAAAGAAAGGAGGGGATTG
>JAKARU010000122.1:0-3439 GCA_021819225.1 Thermoplasmata archaeon | reverse complement strand
CTTATAATAATGGTGATCAGTCCAATATTGATAACAGTAGGAGTTTATTATGATCTTCAGAAAAACCTCCTGTTTTATTTTGGAACCAATCTTGGTCTCTTTGCAGTATCATCGTTGATCTTTACTCGTTTATTCGGTGAAATCAGGATCAGACTAGAAATATCCCAAATAATGTACGCATTTTTAGCCTTTTTCACGATCTTCTTTATGGTTGTATGGTATATTCCAGTCATTCTTGATCTTGCAGTAAGTAATGGGATCATATTTTCAATAATGGGTCTGTTTTCAGTGATTTCAGGACTTATATTATCTTTTATGCTTACACCAATTGATAAAATCAGGCGTTCCATAATCTATGAATATATAACGGGAATGTTTCCAATTGTATTTGTAATTGTACTTTACTATACTGTTATTACTTCGAGCCAGATATGGCCTGTTTTCAGTATAACAAGTCAACTGGTATTCGCCCTTGTTCTATTGGGTTTGAGTCTTCCATTTATGTGGTTTTCCACAAACTATTCAATATATGGCAACTATGTTGCAAACATAGAGATAAATAAATGAGATGAGATATGAAATTTGTCAATTTCATGATTTATCAATTCTCTACCAGTTTTAGTCTTAGAAACGCGTAAATACGAAATTCAAATTATCGCCTATGAAAATAGAAATAGTAACTGAAAACGGTAACCTCTTTCCTTTCGCATATGAGGATGGAAATGTTAAGAAAGGAAAAAAAATCTCCAATCTCAATAAATTTTATAAGGAAATAAAAGAGAATGTGAATTCTATCGAATTCAAGGAATCCAGTATGGAAAATCACTCCACTGCTATTCCAGTTTGCCCTGGGAAAATTCTCTGCCCGGCCTTGAATTTCAGGAATCATTCTGCTGAAACTGAGCAAAAAAATCCAGAATTTCCATATTTTTTCCCAAAGTTCTCCAACGCCCTCATACCATTCAATGGAAAAATATTGAAGCATGTGGGTATTGAACAGCTCGATTATGAAGGAGAAATAGCAGCAATAATAGGAAGAAAAACATTTATGGCTTCAAGGAAAGAGGCCCAGGACTCCATAGTGGGTTTTGCAGTTGTGAACGATGTGAGTGCGAGAGATTATCAGAACCAGTTTTCTCCAAATCTTGGGAAGAACTGGATAATGGGAAAAGCTGCAGACACTTTTCTCCCAGTAAGCAACACAGTATTCATTGGAAAGGAAGAAGAGTTCTCAATCAAGACCCATGTAAACGGTGAAGCCAGGCAGGATGGAAATACCCGGGACATGATATTCCCTTTCGCTGAAATGATATCATACATAAGCAGGAATATAACACTGGAACCTGGAGATATGATTCTCAGTGGCACGCCTGCGGGAGTTGCAGCATCAGGTAAATATCCATATCTTAGGAAAGGGGACATGGTAAGGATAGAATCTGACAAAATAGGAAAACTGGAAAATGTTATAGCTTGAGAGCCAAGCATTCATTATAGTGAAATGATATTCGAGGAAAATAAGGAACAGCTGTTGCAGGCTAAGCTACCATTCACTATATCTGTTCCAGAGAATGAAGAGTTTAAAGCTTCAATTCGTTTTTCATATAATGAGCCAATTTCTGTTAGAATAGAAATAGGGCCGGGCAAAGGAAGAATGTCGATCAAGGAGTCATTCATGGACTGGTTCTACTATGGATTTCCAAAAAATCATATGAAAAGTGCAGTTGAATATTACGGACATGAAACAATAGAAAAGATTGTCCTGAATGGTGAAACGCATTTGGTATTCTCAGGTCCTGATTATATAGGCAGGTCATCATCAACAGTCTTCATAAGGGGAACTATGATTGAATTAAGATACGAGCAGGGAATGGAAAATCTTTCCCTGAACATGATTAAAAACATGAGGATGAATGAGGTCAAAGATATGAATTTTATAGACTGTTCATTCCTATGTAATTACCGTTCGGAATCAAAATGGTTCGAAAATGAGAGAGTTGGCAGGCTTTCATGGAAAAGAATTTCCGGAGACTCTCTATGGAATTATTATCCTGATTCAACAGGAGAGCTTCATGGATTGCATAAAATCACCATCTATAGAAACAGTTTATCTGAATTCTTGTGGATTGATGTTTCCAGGAAGAATAGCGGGATTAAGAATTTACGATACAGGTTTTCAAGAGGTGGAAATATTTTTAAGCTGGTGAAAAATGAAAATAATTCATTCTTCGGGGCTCTTTCAGATAATGGGCCATATCTTTACCAGAAGGAAGATGATCGATTTGTTTATACAGTTACAGTACCCAGAATGAAAGAATTTGACGAGGACAGGCAGAATTTTTTTTCATATATGGAAAATTTAAACTTTAGCTCATTTTTACCCTGATTAATGCCATTCAGATATGATATAGGTATTTCTTCAGGGAAGAAAAGGGTTGAAAATGGTATAGGGATAGGGAAGGGAGCCAATGGAAATCCGTATCTAATCAATAATCAGTCCTTGATGTTCCACACATTGATCACAGGTAGAACAGGTACAGGCAAGTCAAATCTTCTGTTGAACCTTTGCATGAATATTCTGAAGATAGATAATTCAAGCATGGTTGTCATAGACTTTCACGGTTCACTATCCGACAATATTATTTCAATGATGAATAACAGGCAACTGATCTACCTTGGAAGTACTCCAGATGGAAGGAAGAGCGTAAAGATGAATATACTCAATGGAGCCTCAGAGTCATCAGTATCATTCTACCTGATACAGGAAATATTCTCCAGGGAATCCTCTCTTTCAGGTGGGACGTGGGGACCCAGGTTGCAGACAATATTCACATCAGTGCTAAGGGAAATATTACGGAATGATCCAGAATCAACTCTTGGCGATTTCATGGAGACCCTTCTTTCAAGGCAGCTGATGAAATCACTTTCTGATAATTGCTCAAAGGAAAGCAAAAAGGTCATCGTAAACCTCATCTCCAGATGGCAGTCATGGATAGAATACAGCTCAAGTTCCATAAATAAATTATATCCTATTTTAAGTGATCCTAAAATAAAATCACTGGTTTCTTCAAGAAACGAAAGCCTGGAGATCATCAAGGAATTCAGGGAGGGAGGTAAGGTTGTGATAATTGATGTATCAAAGACCAGATTCTCCACAACACAGGGAAAAATAATCTCTTCACTTATACTCAACAGGATCTGGACTGAGATCCTGAGGGAGGGGGCAATCTACCCAACTATGATAGTTGCTGATGAGGCACAGAATCTAAACTCCAGTGTAATGTCTGAAATTCTAAGTGAGGGAAGGAAATTCAATACCTACCTTACCGTAGCTTCCCAGTATCTCGACCAGTATGATCGATACACAAAGGGCGCTCTTCTTTCAAATTGTGGCTCAATTTATTCATTCAATGTATCAGAAAAGGACGCAATGGAAATAAGC
>JAKARU010000121.1 GCA_021819225.1 Thermoplasmata archaeon | reverse complement strand
CGATCTGTCATTAATGGCTTGAGTGAAACGTTGCCTGGTGAATCCTTGATTTCAATCTTTTCATATTTTATTCCACCACCTGGTGCATTTGTTATATAAGCATTTACGGCCGTCATATATGATCAGTGTGTTATTTTTAAAAAACATTTGCCACTGAAATCCCCGTAAAAATTTATCCACATATCAATAAAGATAAAATTAGAAATTTCGTATAACCAGAAATTTATAATGAGGTCAATAGGTTTTCCAGTTATTGAATTTTCAATACATTATCAGATCTGGTGACCCATCTTTTCCTTCTTTGTCATCAGATAGAACTTGTTGTATTCCGTCGTCTGGCTCTTTATGGAAATCCTTCCTGAAACGTTGATCCCGTTTTCTTCAAGAAACTTGATCTTTTCAGGATTGTTTGTCATAAGTTTCACACTCTTGATCCTGAAGTAATTTATCACGTCCACTGCGAATGTATAGTCTCTCTGATCTGCAGGCAGCCCCAGTTTAAGGTTCGCCTCAACGGTATCATATCCCTCTTCCTGGAGACTGTATGCCTTAATTTTATTCACCAGACCTATTCCCCTGCCTTCCTGCCTGAGATAGATGAGCATTCCATAGGGTTGCTCACCAAGATATACAAGAGATTTCAGGAGCTGATCTCTGCAGTCACATCTCTTTGACCCAAAAACATCACCTGTCAGGCATTCACTGTGTATTCTAACAGGAACATTTTCCTTCCCTGTTACATCTCCCTTTACAATCACCGCGTTTTCATTTGGTTCGCCATCATTAAATGTGTAAATATCAAAAAATCCTGCCAAGGTTGGTAATTTGGCTTTTGCTGCTAATGTTATCATTCTTCTTCATGTAATAATCACTTCAGCGTATTAAAAACTATATTTGAAAAATTTTAATATAATAGTTATTTTTCACTTTTCCCTGACTGAGTGTGCAAGCATCATGCCAAAATAAACTGCCACATAATGATAATCAATCTTCATCCTCATTCCGGATTCTTCAAGAATACCCTTTAGAATCAACATGTTCCAGAAACTGTCTGGTTTCCCCTTATTGACTATTTCCTGGTCAATGCTCATTACTGGATCCATTGAATTGTTCATTATGGCATTTATCAGTATCTGCTCATATTTTACTGCTTCCTCTGAATAACCGTAGGGTCCCTTTTCGGAATGTGTATGTGCCTGGTCCGCACTCAATATGATACTCACCTTTTTCGGGTAGTTTCTCACAATTTGAAACAGTAGCTTCCCGAAGTCAACCAGTTTCTTCCTATGGCTTATTCTTGGCTGTCCTATCATCACAATTTTTCTCTGCCTGAAGAAATAGAGTGGGATTGAACTACCAAAATCCAGAGGAAATTCACTGAGTTCACCAGAATATGTTGAAAATCTGACGTCAAGGCAGAACTCCGGGAATTTTTCTATTATCTCCTCTGTCAGTTTTCTCTCATTATTGCACAGAAAATCAAGTTTCTTATTCACAAGTTTTGTTTCTGCCCTGAAGTGTTCTGTGTTTATCACAGCCATGTGATCCTTTATGGTCATTCCGTGTGGAGAGATTATGACGATTACCTCAGAATCATCTTTTTCTGCTATTTCCGCAATATGGTTCCTCATCGTGACGCTTTCTTTGTCGGGAAGATCTATAAGTTCATCCCCGTGCGGTATGATGTATAAATTCTCTAAACTCATGATTCATCATATGGAAGTTAAATATTTCAGTTACTGTTCCTTAATACCTAAGGCTTTACGGCGATCAGGACCATTCTGTGCTTGTCAAGTATCATTTTTTCTTTGTCGAAGTCCATCCTCTTCAATTCTACATCGCTTAGGCTTTCGAGGAATTGCTTCACTTCCATTCCAGACTTACTGTTCTCTTCTATGGGATATAACCATTTAAGAAAATGTGCAGGCTCTACTAACCCCTCTGTTACTATATTTTTAAATCCTGCCTTCTGAACAAGAACTTTCCACTCTGAAATTTTCTCTGCCCTTACGTGGGATTGATCCCTTAGAATTTCCATCCTGTTATAATTTCCTCCATCATCCGTTTCAGGCTCAACAAGATCAGCTATTCCCAGTTTGCCACCTTTCTTCATTACCCTGAATGCCTCCCTGAGGAACTGTTCCTTGTCGTGGAAATGATGTGCAGCCCTCCTTGTTGTAACAACATCAAATTCTGAATCCATGAATGGTAGTTCTTCTACCACCCCAACCCTGAATGTAATATTATGGACTCCTTCCTGTTCAGATAATTTTTTCGCTTGTTCCAGCATCTGTTCCGTCCCGTCATATGCAACGACACTTTGCACCTTTTTAGCCAGTGCAATTGAGGTGAATCCAGTTCCTGCGGCAAGGTCTATGCATCTGTATGACGCCTTTAGATCGAGCAGGTTTATCAGTATTTCAAGATCTTTCCCGTTCCTATGACTTTCACTGGATGCATATTTTTCTGCGTTTTTTCCAAAAAATTCCCTATAGTCTCCCATTCAGGGGAATTATTCAGTTCTATTAACGGATTTTCACATCTAAATGAATTTTATATAGGTTCAGCTTTGAAAAAGTTCGTCTGCATTATCCTTAATAAGTATATCCAGCAATGAACTATTATTATAAAAATGGAATATGCACACAGATAAAAATAACAAAATATATTTTGCTTGGCTGAATACCACTGTAATGAAAGCATTGTTCGTGGGAGGAAGCGGTTACATAGGCAGGAACCTGATGAAGAGGATGAATCATGAGGAAACTTCATACTATTCGCGCCACAAGATAGATCAAAAAGGTTATGAGCAGTTTATCTGGATAGAGGGAGATGTAGGAGAACAGGAAAAACTGCTGTCCCTTGTGAAGGACTTTGATATTATTTATTACATGGCCAATTCCTACTCGCAGGACGAGAAGGAGGCTTTCAACGCAAATGTCCAGGGTATTAAAACAATAGCAAATGAGGTGAAAAAGATTGACAAGAATCAGAGACTTATTTACTTTTCATCTGCCAATGTGCATTATGGAACAAATGAATATTTCAGGACAAGGAGGACCGGGGAAGATAACACTACACTGGCTAAGAATCATCTTAACGTGAGACTTTCCTTCGTATTCGGAGGAGAGGGCGATAATTTTCTCAAGATCATAGATGAACTGTTTGCAAAGGGTGTCGATAAATTCCCAAAAACTGGGAGAGTATGCCCGACCCACATGGATGATCTTGCTGAAACACTGAAGAAAAGTGATAAGACCGTGGGTGCAATCTACACGAACTCAAGTTCCATGATAACTTTTCTTGATGCCATGAATATATATGGAAGAAAGATGGGCAAAGCAGAGGTGAAGGAAGCAAGTGGCTTTCTATCAAGGAACCTTGAAGAAAAACTAATTGAGGAGAAAAAGATGGACAAGATCCTTTATGACAGGTTGACAACAGATTACTACAGGGAGACTAGTTCAGTCATAAGATTCATTAAGGATGAGAAGAAATTCGAAGATTATATAAGGGATCTGCCTAAAGCATGACGTGTCCTATTGCTTCCCTATAAACAAAAACACTCAATTTTGATAGATATTTCATATTGTAATCTGAGATAAACTCGCTGAAGTTTTTATCCTTTTTCATAATAGTCAGGTAATTCAGTGCATCTGCTAGGTGGGCATGAGCTGCCAGGAGATGAGAAGCGCGTATGTCTCCTGCTGACATCTTTGCCTTCATATCAAGCCATACATCATCTGCGTGATTAAGCTTCTTCCTGTGTTCGTCCGAAAGGACCGTATCGCTATCAGAAACGTTCTGGTAAAGCTTGTCTGCCATTTCCAGCAGTTCTCTAGTGGCATCTATCCTTATTCCTGTTGATATTGCAAGTCCAAAGGATGAAAAGGCAAGTTTCATACTAGAATCGTATTGAAAATACGGTGAACAGTTCTCAATAAATTCCCCTAGAAGGTCACAGAATCTTTTATTCACATCTTCACTGTTTTCAGAACCTGAGTCCATGAACACGTATTAAGTCAAACTATTTACATTTAAGTTTGAATTTTCTCACATGGATCCTAATAAATCCATTAAATTTCCTAAAATTCATCCATATTAGATTTAATTTCTTCAATAAGTAGCTCTGGGCAGATTCGAACTGCCGTCGGCGGGTCCAGAGCCCACTATGCTTGGCCACTACACCACAGAGCTATAGACTCCCTATTTAACAACTATATTAAAATCTTTCAATAGATTCACATAAAGAGTGATAGCTGAAAAAATTGTCGTGCTTATAACAAATTAAT
>JAKARU010000120.1 GCA_021819225.1 Thermoplasmata archaeon | reverse complement strand
CAATTGGGAACAGTTTGAAACTTACCTCCTTAGAGATAGTGGAAGTCCCGGGAAAATGAAAAAGCTTTCATAAAAAGAACGTTCTTCTAGCTCTTCTGTTTAAGTTTTTTCCACACGGTAAACTTCCCTGCATTTGTTTCCTTTTGGCAGTACAATCAGAAGTGCAGTGAATATTATCAATCCGATCTCCCTTGGTTCAGGTACCTGGTTTATTCCACTGCGTCTATTTATGTCTATACAGGTGTACAGTTTATAGAAGTCCATGGAAAAAAAGAGGACATGAGACAGGTGTGGAAACCGATAGAATCTTCCGTTCCTGCATCAGGCGGTTTTCGCATAATATGAGTGTGGAGTTTAAGGAAGGCAAGGTCGAGATGGGGTTCAGGGACAGAATAATGTGAAAAGTAATTCCGGAACTTGAAAAGCTGGAGGTGTGTGAATCAGATAGAAGAAATGCAGTATACACAGTATGGAGAATGTGAGAGAGGTGGTAGGTGACGCCACTGGAAAAGCTGCGGAAAGGTGGGTTGCTTCAGAATAACTGTGGAGATTACTGAGATCAGGAAACAGTTGTCCGGAGGAAGACCATCCGAATCGACAAATATCACATAATCACTAAAGAACGATTCCAGATGCACTGGAAACTGGAAGAGGGGAACGTAGAATTATATGAAACATGCGTCGGCATGTTTCCGCTGATTACCAATGATAGTAAACTGACAATGGAAGAGATTCTTTCTATTTACAAATTTACAAGACAATATTATCTCGCATTAAAAGACTCAATCAAAGATCATTTATAACAGTCAAATAAACACTTAAGAATTGGAAACAGAATTGTTGACAAAGATCGGGTTCTGGTAACTTTGAGTTTCAATCAGACAGCCTATACTACAGTACAATTATAGAAGAGAGTCTTTTATATATTTAGTAACTGTGGGATATATGTTTCCTCGGGATTTCAAATATGGTTTCTCCGAAAGTGGTTTTCAGTTCGAAATGGGTATATCTGAACCTGATCATAATTCTGACTGGTATATATGGGCACATGATCCAAGAAATATCTCATCACACTACGTTTCCGGAGATTTCCCGGAACAGGGAGTTGGATACTGGGACATGTACAAAACAGACCATTCCCTAGCAAAATCAATAGGTATGAATTCAGGGAGACTTGGAGTGGAATGGTCGCGTATATTTCCAGAATCTACTGAAGGCGTTCATGTAAACGCAGAAGTTGACGGTGAAGATGTACTCTCTGTTGATATTTCGCTGGAAGATTTGGAACAACTGGATAAGTTAGCTAACAAGGGGGCTCTAGAACACTATCGAAAAATATTTGAAGATTTCAAGTCAAGAAATAATTTCTTAATAGTGAACCTATACCACTGGACTATACCAAAATGGCTAAACGATCCTTCAAAGGTTGAAAACAATGGCGGTCTGAGGACCATACATGGCTCTTTTAATGCATATATGACAGTTGAATTCTCGAAATATTCTGCATATATAGCTTGGAAATTCGATTCCTTGGTTGATATGTGGACGACCATGAATGAACCCAATATGGTATTCCTCTGGTGTGAACCAGACAGAACCGATAGAGGGACTGCATATAGGAGAAAAAATTTTGCAGAGGCACATGCGAGGTCGTATGATTCCATAAGAAAATTCTCAAAAAAACCAATAGGCATCATTTATGCAAATGGTGATGCACAACCATTAAAAGACAGTGATTCAGGTGCAGTGGAAAAATTCTTATTTGATGGAAGGTATAGTTTCTTTGACTCAATTGTGAAAGGAGACCTAAGTTGGTACAATGATCTGGTCGACTCGAGCTCGTTTCCTAAAACCGATGATTATCGTAAAGATATGAATAACAAGATGGACTGGATAGGAGTTAATTACTACAGCAGAGATGTGTTAACAACAAATGGAAACGGGTGGAGTATAGTGGAAGGCTACGGGCACTCTGCGGGAAACAGAGAAAAATCACTTGGAGATCGTTCCATTAGCGATACCGGATGGGAGATTTATCCCGAAGGCATCTACAATGTGCTAATGTCATATAAGGAGAGATATAATTTACCTATGATGATTACAGAAAATGGAATAGCTGACGCTGTGGATAAATTTAGACCCAGATACCTCGTATCTCATATATTTCAGATAGAAAAAGCAATTAACGATGGCGCCAATGTTAAAGGATATCTTCACTGGGCGCTTACCGACAATTATGAATGGGGTAATGGGTTCTCAAAAAAATTTGGATTATACGGCGTTGACTATAAGACAAAAGAAAGACAATTACGCCCAAGCGCTCTTATTTTCAGAGAAATAGTTGCTAACCAGGGTGTCCCGGACAGCCTAATGTGGATGGTCGATACAAAGATATGATTCATTAAGCTGATTGTAATGAAAAGGAATAGAAGGTGAAATAATGGAAGTATTGGGAACTCAGGGGTTAAGTAAAGTTTTCATGAGTCGTAGTGGCATCTTTCACGATGTTAAAACTCACGCACTTGATAATGTAACGGTTTCCTTACAGAAAAATGAGATAGTTGGGATAGTAGGTGCAAGTGGAAGCGGAAAAAGCACTCTTGCTAAAATTCTTGTTTTCCTATACAAACCCACAGGAGGGAAGATTATTTTCGAGGGAAATGATGTTACCGGTTACGGATCAAAGGAAATAAAAAAATACAGGCAAAGTGTACAGATGGTATTTCAGGACCCGTACGCTTCCTTGGATCCGAATCACAATGTAGAATGGCATATAAAACGGCCTTTATTGCTTTCGTCGTATGATGGGGACATAGATGAGAGGATAGACGAGATTTTGAATATGGTCACATTAAACCCCACCAATTATTACAGGAACAAATTTCCACATCAACTTTCTGGGGGGCAAAGACAGCGAGTGTATCTTGCCAGGGTACTTGCACTGAAACCAAAAGTACTAATTGCTGATGAACCTGTTTCAATGCTTGATGTTTCAGTCAGGGTTGAGATACTTGCCTTAATAAATAAATTGAGGGACGAACAGGGAATAAGTGTTATGTATATAACACATGATGTAAACACTGTAAGCCTAATAACAGATAGAATTTACGTTATGCAAAATGGCACGGTGGTCGAATCAGGGAATACTAGTGATGTAATTTCAAATCCAACTCAGTCTTATACAAGGGACCTCATAGAAGCTGCCCCAAACCCCAACAAGAGAATTTAAATATCTAGCATGAGGAGGTTGTTAAAATGAATGAAAAGTTTGTTAGTGATACAAATGTTCTATTGGAAGTTAACGGAATAAATTCAGGGTATCACACCGACAAGGGTTTCGTCAAGGTTCTTAAGGATCTGGATTTCCATGTGAGAAGTGGAGAAATATTCGGTATTGCAGGTGAGTCCGGTTCAGGAAAAAGCACGCTTGCATCAACAATTTTTAATTCCCTCAAATATCCCGGTGAAATTACAAGTGGAAGTCTAAAATTCCGAGGAATGGACATACTTAAAATTTCGAAGGGAGAAGCCAGAAGGATAAGGGGGATGAAATATTCGTACGTACCACAGGCAGCAATGAACTCACTCAATCCTGTTAAACGGATCGGACTTCAGTTTCGTGACATAATGCTTGCACACGACATCGATCCTGATAAGAATGAGGAAAATATAAAAACCATACTGGACATGGTCAAACTCAACCACTCAGTGCTTAACAATTATCCGCACGAACTCAGCGGTGGAATGCGTCAGAGAGTAACTATATCAATGGCACTTCTGTTAAAGCCCGAGCTTGTGATACTAGATGAACCAACTACCGGTCTCGATGTCTTGGTAGAATATAGCATTTTAAAGGATATTAAACGAATTCAGAGAGAGATGGGACTTACAATAATATTCATAACGCATGATCTCTCTATTCTCTTCGAGATTGCAGATCGCATAGCCGTAATGTACAGCGGCGAGATCGTCGAACTTGGTCCATTCAAGCGTCTTCTTGAAAACTCAGCCCACCCTTATACTTATCTTCTCCTGAGAAGTATGCCTCTCGTAGGGGTAAATATGGAATCTATTGTAAAAATAAAGGGGACACCAGTAAGTTTTTCAAGCGATCTTTCTGGGTGTTTCTTTCATCCACGCTGTCCATTCAAATCATTGGGTTGCGATACTGAGCATCCAGAATTAATCAAGATAAAAAACGAAGATCATTTCCACAGGTGTATGAGATATCCTTCGTGGAAATCAGTAAAATACTCCTAGTCTACTTTCCTGTAATCAGCGGCAGTGGAAGGCCC
>JAKARU010000119.1 GCA_021819225.1 Thermoplasmata archaeon | reverse complement strand
CATGCCTACTTTTTCTGCATCTCTTCCCTCGCTGAAGTTTGGAACACACTCCACAAGTTTCATGAGGGCATATAAGAATTAACGATTAAAAGAATTGCAGTTAACATCTTACTTTATTTGACTTCTAAAAGGGCTCATTCCATTTCTGTAACTTAGTTGAATAAGAAGTCTGCAAGAAAAAAATCTAAGAAATGACTAATGAACAATTTCTGATATAGGGGTTTGTTATCTCTAATATGATTGATTGTAGATTAAATGTTGGGAAGCGGTTCCATATAAATAATATTATATATGTACACGTCAATCACTATACTATGAGAACAAACAAAGTAAACGAAATATGCAGTTGGACAGAACTGAATCTGACTGGTTCGGACTTGTGGTCGTCAGTGAAGGGTTTTTTGTTCATAATGACATTATCCAGTCTTTTCTTGATATCCTTGACGACCCTCGTCCAACCCGTTTCACAGACGAAATCCCACTCCAATGCCAACCCGGAATCAAGCTATTCATCTACCCAAGTATACTGGGGTAATATGGCATTTAATTGTAATACTGTGCCAGTCAGCACTTTTGGGTATAACGGATGCGGGCAAGAATATGCTTCGCTGAATTCCTCATTTCTCGTTAAGCACATAATAAATCCTACAGGTAATTACTTTTGTTATGACTTAAGCTCTTTAAAATATCAAGAATCCCTGTGGTACAAGATTAACTTTTATTACGGTATGTCAGATAACAGTGGAATTACTCTTGTTAGTGGCATATATTATACTCCGAGTGGGATCGCGACACGTGAAATAACATGGGCCCCCTCATTCTCTGCGACTGAATCTGATGGCTTTGCCACGCTAACCACAGACGTTATGATTCACGAGAGAGTGTTTGCTGAATCAGGGAGTGGTGCAGTAACAGGACAGTCTTATACCAACGGCAATATTGTAGTTCACTGGGGAGCCATACTATTTACGGTTTTATCCTTTGCAGTCACATCGTGATTCTCTCTTTTTTTGATTATATATGAAAGCGAAAAAAGTGTTTGCGATAGCGGTTACTGCACTGATAGTTGTTTCTGCCGTCCTTATTTCTTTCCCACTCGCCAAAATGGAGGCAACAAGGAATTCTATGAATTCCAACCCCACATCCAGTGGTGCTTTTTATACCTACTTGGTAGGAGTAGACAGGAGTAGCTATTCAAGTGTCAACGGAAGTGCCGACAATTATTTTTTTCCATGCGGGGTTTTAAAACTAACCGTAACGTCAAATGCAGTCAATGTGAGAGAAAAAATATTTTGCAGCTCTCAATTCAGCGAATATTACTGTGTGAACAGTAGTTACCCTAAGAACAGCACGTTTGTCCGGTATTTCCTCAACACTATTCCCATGCAGATCGGTTCATTTGTCAAGTTGCCATCCGGAGTCGTGGGCACTGTCGTGAATGATAGATTTAATTACCATATTGAATATCAGACCAATAACACATCTTTATCAACTATAGGGGCGAAGATGGGCTACACTTCTCCAACTGAAGTCTTGATCAAAAACGTAAATGAATCCCTGGTTCCAAGTTCAGATAACTATTGGCTCACTATCAATCGCAATCAGTTCGACTACGATCATGCGGGCAATATCAATGTACTGGTACGATCCTTTATCACGGGAAATATCTCGTTCCTCAGCATGATTTTCCATACTCATGGTTTGCAGTATTCCATATTCTTCAGTCTTTTCCTGATCGCAACGAATGTTGGCCTTCATCCCCTGGACTACTCCCATTATCTTCTCGAATATGTTGGATATTTACCGCCGATGTGGATCTTTTCTCTTCTGATTCTGTATTCTGTGGTAAGAAGTGCCAGAAAAAGAACAAGCAAGAGGTGATACCTGGATGACATGGTCAACTATAGATGGAGTTAGAGTAAGTTACGCGAACAATATATTGCTCGAAAATGTGAACATCACTATCCCTGAAGGCATAGTGGTTATAATTGGTCCTAACGGTGTTGGAAAGAGCACCATGATTTCCATTATGGAGGGTCTAACCAGAATAGACAATAAGGATAAGGTTGAAGTTTGTGGTTTTTCTCCCTATAAGAAACCTGAAAAGGCATTTGTTGACGTTTCATTCCTACCTGAGAGATCAGTTGGAATAACCGGAGGAACGGTAAAGCAGTGGGTTCAATATTATTCCTTGTTAAGGTCTGTTTCCTCAGATAAATTTGCAAGTCTTCTTTCTATCTTTGACATTGAATATGTGCTTTCGCAAAAATGGAAAAATTTGAGCAATGGTGAAATTCAACTAGTTTCTAACATATTATGTTTATCCACCAGGGCTAAATTTTTTGTCATGGATGAGCCCAATGCAAATCTGGATATAATAAACCGGATGAGACTCGCCAAGGTGATGAGAGATATGAGGAAAAATGAATCATCTTCTTTCCTGGTTACTAGCCACATGCTTGATGAGATCCTTCCAGTATCTGATTTTGTCATAGTAGTGGGAAAGAATTCCATTTCCGGGCCTTTGTCCCTTTCTGACAATTCTGAAAAGGGGGGGTTTATTGTACTTGGAGTCATAAACCCTGATCTGGTTTACGATGCACTTAAAGGAAGATTTGAACTGGAGATAAACGATCATGAAATTACGGTAAAAAACTCAAACCTGAAGGAACTTATTACTGGAATCGATACAGAACTCCTGGGAAATATTACAAGCATTCACAGATTCCCAAGCTATTTGGAGGGTGTTTTGAATTTCAAAAAGGACTGACTTATTTAAGTTTTTAGTGCATGCATCCAATCCCTTTCACATACAGGAAATACTGGCAATTATTACTGTAGCCCTGTTGAGCTACTCCTCGGTCAAATTACTTTACGGATCGGTTGAAGCACAATTTCCAGAATTCTATGATTTACAAATAAATCTAATAGTGTATTCTGCAGTAATTTCTTACAACTATTCTTACAATGTGGAGAGAGGGATTATGGGGTATATATTCAGCATGCCAATTCATAGAAGATCATTTTTCCGCAATTCAATCTTCGTGGAGATACTCTTCCCGGTTGTCTTGATAATAGTGCCTTCTGCCCTTATTTTTGAGTTAACATTCTTTTCCATAGATTTTTCTTATCTTCTGTTCGTTGCCTTTCTGATGGCGGCTGAAATTTCACTCATGATCTCAGCTGGAAGGGTGCTCACAATTGTGACTAGGAGCAGTATCTTGTGCCTCATTCTGATCTTTGCCATTTTTTATGCATTGATTAATTTTTCACAATACTTCAAATCCGGAAGTTTTCTTTGGATGATATCTATGGGTGTAGGTTCACTTTCGAGGCTGCAACCCTCAACATACCTCGCAGAGATGATAGCATACATATTTCTTGTAGCCTTTTTTCTTTATGAGATTTCAACCCTGTTGCTTATGAGCTTTAACCTGAAAAATGGAAGGTGATTTACTGACTCTATATAACAAACTACTGGCCCTATTCGCATCTTTTATCGTGGTAACCATAGCCTTTCTAATAGTATCCAGTGAGCAAGGAAGGAATGTGGAAATTACTGCCTTTCCAAATTGTTCGTATGCTCATAATACGGTATCTGGGATGCATTATAATTCCAGCTTTCTGGAGTCTTATGGAAGTGGTGGGTATTTATCCATATACAGTGAGTACGCCTCAAAAAATAAGCCCTTAACCTACGGTTCGGTATTTCAGCAGGTCATTGTTGAAAAGGGAAGATCAGCCGGAAAGAGCTGGACTGTTTTGTGTAATTTCACTTTCAATATGACTGCCAGAGGATTTTCTCAGGAAAATCTGCATCTTACGCCTGGTTACTATCAGGTGAAGTTTGGAACTTTGTTTGTCTACTGGAACGTTTCCGACTTTTTCAATGGAACTCTCCCTTCTCTGCATTCAGCATTTATGGAGGTTAGTCTTCCACCCCCCTCTCTACTGGTTAATATGATCGAAATAGAAGTGCTGATACTGTCCATACTTATGCTTCTGGATTACGCAAGATTCAGGAAAAAAGGAGATTTTTATTAATTGTTTAATGTGCTGTCCTCAAGGAATCCGAATAAAATACCATATATGTTATGGAATTTACAGTTTCTCCCAATCCAAAAAAAATTTTGATGAAAGAATGTATGGGATTTATTTTTCATCTTGAAGAGCTGCCCTTGCTGCTGCTAGTCTTGCAATTGGAATCCTGAAAGGAGAGGCCGATACGTAGTCCAGCCCAATCTTGTGGCAGAACTCCACAGTTTCAGGATCTCCTCCCTGTTCACCGCAGATTCCCACTTCCAGGTTTTTG
>JAKARU010000118.1 GCA_021819225.1 Thermoplasmata archaeon | reverse complement strand
CCGATCTAAGCAACAATATGTATGTGACGTCAGTACCGCTCCTGGCAAGATACTATTTTTTCTTTTCTAACGTTGAAATAGGACTCCTGGCTTCAGCTGCATCCCTGACAACATTCATAATGAGCACATTTATAAATGCAAAAGTTGAGTCCAGGGCAAGAAGGAAGATTTTCATAATTTCCTCCATATTATATGCAGTGGTTTTTCCTTTTTTCTATATCTCTACTCCATTAACCATATGGCTAATTCTACCAGTTGCATCCTTCACGCTGGGATCCATAATGCCAAATATAATCACATCTGCCTCACTTTTCAAGGATAGGAAGCAGAGGGAGAGAATACTTTCAATTTACACTCTCACTCTCAGTCTTTCCCTGATTTTGGGACCATATATTGAGAGTGAACTTCTCCACTACGTATCACTTCCGGAATCATTCCTGATCTTCTCAATACTTCCAGCCATAGGAATGATCGATTCCTTCTTCATAAAATTCCCTGATGAGATGGGTGTCAGGAGAAGGGGATTTGATATAACAGTACTGAAGGACAGAGGGTTTCAATCATCACTTCTTAACATTCTTGCTTATAACATCCCTTTCGCTTTTCTCACCACATATGGTGGGTTGTTTGGCATATCAGACTTCAAGGTATCTCTTTCAACAGTGAACCTCACATTCAGCCTGTTCTTTCTTACATCATTCATCTCAAGACTTGTATTTTCTGTAAGAGTTCCTGAAAGATTGCCAAGATTGATGTTTTCTGCCGTTATTCTTTCTGCTATCGGATTGCTTGTCCTCGGAACAGCAAAAAACTATGATTATTTCGTGCTGGCATTTCTGATCCTCGGCATACCACATGGACTGACGTATCCACTTTCCGTAATGTCCATAACAAGGAGTTTCCCTGAGAACCGGAGGAACATGGCAAATAGTTACTTCTTTTCCATAATGATGGCCATAGGAACCATTATGCCGTTTATATCAGGTGAGGTAATAAAAATAATAGGCTACAGAAATGCATTCCTGGTAGTTATACCGGTTATATTTGTCATCCTGGCAACTCTCTACTTTGTACTCAAGGCGAAGGGTCGTGAAGAATCGGCTTCAATAACAGAGAAAATGTGATCAATATAACCTTGCATTCAGGAAAATTTTGGAAATAATAATTCTTAAAAAACAATTATTTAAACATTATCAATACAATTTTTAAACCAGTAAATGATATTGATTTGGTGAAAAAATGGTAGAAAAATGGGAAAAGAAAAATCAATTAAAGCCAAAGGGACTGGACGGTATATCAGATCAGCAGATAGAGTACCACTTTGAGACGCATTACAACGGATACGTCACAAAGTTGAATGAAATATGGGAGAAACTCCCAAGCGCAGACAGGAGCAAGGCAAACCAGAACTACAGCGAATTCAGGGAACTTAAACTGGAGGAGACTTTTAATTATGATGGCTCACTTCTACACGAGATTTATTTTGAGTCACTGAAAAAGGATGGGCTGAAGAACCTCTCAGAAGAACTGAAAAAGAAGATATCTGAGGATTTCGGAAGCTATGAGAAATGGGTTGAAGATTTCAAGGCTACCGGTACAGCTTTCAGGGGATGGGCACTTCTTGTATACGATCTGAACACCGGAAAGCTGAGAAACATCGGTGCTGATGTACACAACACAAACGGAATATGGAATGCCATAGTTGTCATGGCTCTTGATGTCTACGAGCACGCATATTACGTGGATTACGGAGCAAAGAGGGCACCATATCTGGACGCATTCATGAAGAATGTTGACTGGGCATCAGTGAACAAGAGATTCGAGAAGGCTAACAAGGCATATCTCGCATTCAAATAAACCCATACTTTCATTTTAATTTACAACTAATATTTTTATAAACGGTATACTTTTTACTGTATTGAAAATGGCAAGCATGCTTCTGGCAAATCAATTCCTTAGCAAGGTAACGTTCAAAGATTTAAAGACTAGAACTAAGTAAGTTAAAATTAGAACTAAGCTTTAACCCAAAAGGAGATCCAATCAGGTTTTTGCACTTTTCCTCATCTTCCTGGAAATGGTTTCAGAATTTTTCCAGTCTTCCTTGAATTTGTTATTGAATATCTTCTTCATCCCGTATTTCTTAACCATAATACCAACTTCTCTGTTCCTGAGAAGACTGGTTGATGAGAAATTCTGCGAACCTATGAACACGAACTTTCCGGTATGGATCATCTTGGCATGCATATACAGTTTTTCCGCAGGCATTACCCTTATTTTTGCACCATTCTTCATCAGTTCATCTGCGTTGTTCATGTCCTCATCGGAAAGGCTTGAAGGAAGTATCATCTTCAGTTTCTTTCCCTTCGTCTTAAGTGTGTCAAGAATCACCCTGTCATTACCAAGTTCTTCAGTTTCAATGAAAAGTTTCTTTCCATCTCTCAGTATGCCAAGAATCCTGTTTTCAGAATCCGGTGAAACAATAAGGTCTTTCCTATCCACTTCACCAGCTCTTTCACCCTTCCAGTCTGATTCAAATATACTGCCAAGAGATTTTAGAACCTTTCTTTCATCTCCTACCACAAAATACTCCCTGTTATTCTTGAATGCAGCATCTGTCAGATTCATTGTTCCTATCAGGAATCTCTTCTCATTGTACATGTATTTTGCATGATCAAAAACGTCAGTATTATCAAATCTTGAAGGAGAGAGATTAACCTGTGCACCTGTCTTCCTCAGTGCCTCAAGACTGGAATGACTGCTGCCTTCGTATGGCTGGCCGTCTATTATTATCTGGACATTTACCTTATGGGACACCCTATCCTCGATTGCCTTCATGAATTCAGGATCATCAATAAGGTAGTAATTCAAGTGCAGGTACTTCTGGCTTTCCCTTATGATCTCAAGTACAGGATTCTTTCCATCTTCGGGTTCAGTGTGAATGATCATATACAGGACTAATGACGTTTACCTTTTAAAACTTGGCAGTAAATTTCTTGAAGGAATATAAGTGGTAAATTAGGAGAGGTAAAATGGAATAGAAAGACTAATTCACATAAATGCAGTATAGAGTCGTTAAGGGTAACATGTCAGGCAGCAATATATCAACACAGAAGATATGGTTCAGAGAACTGGAAGATCTTATCAATTCTAAATTCAGGGATGAGGTGAACGAAAGAGTGCAGGAATTCAGGTCATTCAGGGAGAAAGATGGACAGGAGATTTTTTTTGAGCTCTGTTACTGTTTCCTGACCGCAAATACATCTGCAGAACTTGGCATAAAAATGCAGAAGGAGCTTGGGTTGAAGCCTTTCGTAGAGGACGACACGGAAGTTCTGACAGCTAAACTGAAGAATGCACATTATAGATTCTATAATACACGGGGTAAATTCATTTCACAGAACAGGTGGATAATACCGGAACTTCCAGTACTGTTAAATCACCCTGATCCCTGGGTTGCCAGGGAGTTTCTTGTGGAGAATGTGAAGGGAATAGGATACAAGGAATCATCTCATTTTTTAAGGAACACTGGAGTTTTTGATTTTGCAATACTTGATAAGCACATCATAAGGATGCTGGACGAGGATTTTGCAAGGTCCGGAAAGGCACTGAATAGAAAGCTATACATGAAGTATGAGCAGCAGGTAATCCAGATTTCAGAACAGCTGGGACTCAAGCCAGGTGTACTGGACCTTTACATGTGGAAGATGGCAACCGGGAAGTTGATTAAATAAGATCACTGGTTCAAATATTAACTCAAAAATACAAAAAAAATATTTAATTTGGTGCAATTGTAAAGCATGGGAAAACTGAGAAATAAATTTATCAAGCCTTTTACCAATGGCATAATGCTGACTTCAATGGCAGCTCTTGCCGGAAGTCTGTATTCACACATATCTGCTTCAACATCAACTGCTGCAATTTCACCATACATTGCGCATAAGGCTGTTTCGCAGTTCACATCAAGTTCTGCCCCTTACGGCCTCAGCTCATCTTACATTTACATAATATTAGGCGATATAATAATACTCCTTTTCATTGCATTTGCTGTAGGTATTTTAAAGAAAAGGGGACAATGAATTCACATACCTGACGGAAGAAAATAATCATCTTTTAATTGGTTCGTTATATTTTTGTTGTGAATTAATATGACATTGCAGGAATTATTAGTAATTTCCACAAATATAATAAGCTGAATTTAAAAGTGTTTTCCAAGTGACATCCTCCCCTGGCTAACGCAGGGGGCTTCCCGTTTCAACGACGGGAGTTGCCATTGCTGGCAGAGCTCCGATCTCCACGGGCGTGAATTCGGGAGTGCCCCCCCTAT
>JAKARU010000117.1 GCA_021819225.1 Thermoplasmata archaeon | reverse complement strand
GATCTATGAATTCTGTTCAATGAAATTATACTATTTCACATCAGAATCTAAAATGAGTACTTCTGATTGAATCTCCTTACTTTGAAGGAAAATTATGTATTCTGCGATTCTGCTCCCGTAACTGTTATCAAATCGAAAGGAACTCTTGCAGCCGGGAAACGTAAGGACATTAACAAATATATTAATAATAAATTAATTATGCACCTTCAAGTGACTGTTAACTGTAATATATCCATAGTGATCCCAACAATGAACGAAGGCAGAACAATTGGCAAGGTCATTGACGATCTCCAGTATCTCAGGCCATTGGAGATTATCGTCGTGGACACAAATTCCACTGATAAAACTAGGGAAATTGCCTCAGAAAAGGGGGCAAAAGTCATAGAAGAACCACGAAAGGGATACGGTAGGGCATATAAAACTGGGATCGAGGAGGCAAAAGGGGAAATTATTGTCTGTCTGGATGGCGATGGCACCTATCCTGCTGAAGCAGTAGGTCCCTTAATAGAATTACTTTTCATTGACAGGGTCGATTTCATCTCGTGTGACAGGATGACGTTGAGAACGACTTATTCATACACTACATTACATCTAATAGGAAACAAGATTCTAAACAAAACCCTTGCAATTCTCTATGGCTTCAGGTTATATGATTCCCAGAGTGGCATGTGGATATTCAGGAAGGACTTATACGCCAGGATGAAGAATCTAAGTGATGGAATGTCCTATTCCCAGGATATAAAGATCGAGGCTATGAGGAATGGAAGATTGATCGAAGTGCCAATTGTTTATGGGGTTAGGATAACGAAGCCAAAGCTTAACACATGGGAAGATGGCTTTCACAATCTCTTTGAACTTTTCGTGAAATACGTGAATAAGTAATAATTAAAATGATTTTTCTCGTGAATAAGGAAAATCTGAACAGGTATCCATGGATTTCATTACTCAGGTTATTTTCATAAGAATTACTTTTCTGCTCAAACTGCATGATTTCCTTCTAAAAGTGCAGTTATGAGAACATATTGAGATTTTTCCAAACTTTAAAATATAAAGTTTGTCTATATCTATTCATGGAAAATAACCAGACCAAAGTTGGTGTCATATGCAATGAAGATGTACACTTCACCAACCCTATCGTCATCGGTGGGTTCATTGGGCAGACTACACTGGGTGTAACAACAACAAGCTACATCATAGAGCAGTTTGGTTTACACGAAGTCGCAAAATTGAAATCACATCAAATAGCACCCGTTACGGTTTTCGTTGGAGGAAAGATGAGAAGTCCTTTCAGAATTTATTCCAATGATAAGGGTACTTTAATGATCATTCAATGTGAGGTGCCGGTAGACATTGAGGGTTTGTATGAAATTACAGAAACACTGATGGACTGGATCAAGCCATTCAACCCGAAGGAGTTTGTGATCATAGATGGAGTTCCCGTAGAGGATCTTCCAGAGGAAAGGGAGGCATATCTCGTAGCCGGTCTGGAGAGAATTGAAAGTTTAAAGAGTACTGGAATAGCCATTGCTGAAGCTGCTCTGATCGGTGGAATGGGTGGTGCCATTCTGAATGAAAGTATCCTTACAGGGCAGAATGCAATAGCACTTCTTACAAATGTATCAGTCGCAATACCCGATCACGATGCTGTGCTATCAGTGATTAAAGCACTGAATGCGATTTATAAACTAGGAATAAAAACAGCGGTGCTTGAGGAGAGCGTGAAGAAGATACACGAAGAAATATCAAAAGTAGCAAGTGAATATAAGGCAGCAACTGCTGAACAGGATTCAGTCTCTGGTCCAGATTCAATATACAGGTGAAAATGCAGAAATGATAAAAGTGGCTATTAATGGATATGGAACAATCGGCAGAAGAGTGGCTGACGCAGTCAGAGCCCAGAAAGATATGTCTGTGGCCGGGGTAGTGAAAAGAAAACCAGATTATGTAGCCAGGGAAGCTGCAAGAAATTATCGTATATTCTCGAGTGATAAAGAAACACTGAAGGCTTTCTCGCAATCAAATATTGAAGCTGAAGGAACAATGGAGGAACTTCTGGATGACGTGGATATTGTAGTGGATGCAACCCCAGAAGGACAGGGAGAAAAAAATATACAGATATACAGGACGGCAGGGAAAAAGGCAATATTCCAGGGGGGAGAATCGGCTGCACTTGTAGAAGCCAGTTTTAATGCCTATGGTAATTTTGTGGATTCATGGGGAAAAGATTATGTACGCGTTGTTTCATGCAACACAACTGCCATGGCCAGGACAGTTTCAGCATGCATGCAGAAGTTTGGTGTACGAAAAGTTGAGGCAACTATAGTCAGAAGGGCAACTGATCCAAATGACAGCAAGAAGGGGCCAATAAACGCAATAGAGCCATCTCTAGGGTTTCCATCACACCATGGGCCAGATCTGAAGACCGTATTAAAAATAGGGGAAGCCAATACGGTGGCAATAAAGGTACCAACGACCCTCATGCATGTACACGTGGTGAATCTAACACTGGAAAAGACCATCACACAGGATGATACACTGGATCTTTTCAGGGAATATGGAAGAATAATAACTGTATCAGGAAAGGAAGGGCTCACATCAACTGCCCAGCTGATGGACCTGGGAAAAGAAATGGGCAGGAAGAGAGGCGACCTCTTCGAGATACCTGTCTGGAAGGAATCTATATATGCAAATAACGATAATTTAAGATATATACAGGCAGTACATCAGGAGAGTGATGTGGTTCCTGAAAACATTGATGCCATTAGATCAATGCTTCAGGAAATGGACAGGGAATCATCCATAGAAGAAACAGATAGGGCAATGGAAATCAGGGGGAAAAATTAATGGAAAAAAATGAAAAGATAAAAAAAGAAGAGGAAGCAAAGGACGAAAGCAAGAAATTGACAATTGAAGATATTCCAGGTGTAGGTGAAGCAACAGCTGAGAAGCTCAGGGAAAACGGTCTTGATGATATAATGGCCATTGCGACCGCCTCTCCAAAGGATGTTTCTGAGCTTACCGGGATAGGTGAAGGCTCAGTGGCAAAGATCATTTCAGCGGCGAGAAAAATTGCTGATATAGGAAACTTTGAAACTGGAGAAGAGATATTCCAAAAAAGAAAGGATGTTTTAAGACTGACAACAGGGAGCAACAATCTTGATACACTACTTGGAGGTGGCCTTGAAACCCAGTCAATTACAGAATTCTTTGGAGAATTTGGTTCCGGGAAAACCCAGATTATGCATCAGCTTGCTGTCAACTGCACTATGCCGGAAGAAAAAGGCGGATTCAACTCTGATGTTCTGATCATAGACACTGAAAATACATTCAGGCCTGAAAGAATCATTCAGATGTCCAAGTACAGGGAACTGGATTCTGATGAAGTATTGAGGAGAATACACGTGGCAAGAGCATATAATTCACACCACCAGATACTTCTAGGTGAAAAAGCAAGTGAGATGGCGAAGGAATACAAGGCTAAACTTCTGATTGTTGACTCACTCACATCGCATTTTCGTTCAGAATATATGGGAAGAGGATCACTTTCAGAAAGACAGCAACTGCTAAACAGGCATATGCATGATCTGCTGAGATTTGGGACACTCCAGAATGCAGTCATAGCAGTTACCAACCAGGTTGCCGCAAGACCCGATGTATTCTTCGGTGATCCAACGGCACCTATTGGAGGAAATATAGTAGGACACACGGCAACATTCAGGATATATCTGAGAAAGGGAAAGGCCGGGAAGAGGATTGCAAGACTGATAGACTCTCCATACTTACCGGAAGGAGAAGCCGTGATTCAGGTATCAGAAGATGGAATAATAGATGGAACATAGGAGGGAAATGAACATGTGGGATTTGATAAACAATGCCTTTGGCAAGTACCCTTCTCAGATGAAGATAATAAAATATCTGATGAACTACGGGTTTTCTGTAAATGAGAAATTTGATGGTGAATTCTCACTATACAGTGGTAAAGTAGAAGTGAGACCAAGCTCTCTAGCAGAAGCAATTGACGTGGATAAGCGAGTTGTAATACAGGTCATAAAAAAAATCAGGGAGGACCCGAAGCTGTTTGAATTCTTCAAGAAACTGAAGCCAATAGCAGATATGAGCAGTGCAAGCTCCAAGCTTCTGGATCTGGGAATCATTGAAATAAAAGCAGAAGACCCCTCAAAACCTGGAATAATAAGTTCTGTTATCAATTTAATTTCCAGCAGAGGGATTGGAATAAGGCAGGTAATGGTAAGCGATCCCATAATCAGTGATGAACCAGTTGGAAGAATAGTAACGGAAACGCCCATAACAACAGATCTCCTAAGTGAAATAAAGAAGATTA
>JAKARU010000116.1 GCA_021819225.1 Thermoplasmata archaeon | reverse complement strand
ACAAGTGGAACTGGAAGCAGAAGAGAATGAAGGAAAATAAGCCCACTGACATGCCTAATATAGTGTTTGGTGGTGATACCCATGTTTCATGGGACAAATTTGCACGATATTTTGATGTTGAACCCAGGGTAGTTCCAATTGCCAGGGATCATTTTACCATAAGACCTGAAGACGTTAGGGAAAAGATAGACGAGAATACAATAGCCGTTGGAGTTGTCCTTGGTACCACCTTTACTGGGGAATTTGATCCTGTAGTTGAAATAAACCAGATGCTACTTGACCTGAAAAAGACTAAAGGACTGGATATACCCATACATGTTGATGCAGCAAGTGCAGGATATATCACGCCGTTCTATGAACCGGATTTCAAATGGGATTTCAGGCTTGAGCAGGTTAAATCTATCAACACATCAGGTCATAAATTCGGTCTTGTGTATCCTGGACTGGGATGGCTCATCTTCAGGAATGAGCACCTCCTGCCTGAGGAGCTAAAGTTTTATGTGAACTATCTTGGTGACGAGATGCCTACCTACACACTCAATTTCTCGGAAGGAAGTTCAATGGTAGTTGCTCAGTATTACAACATTCTGAGACTTGGCAGGAAAGGTTATGGCGAAATCGTAAGGAAGATGATGAACAATGCAAACTATCTTGCAGAAAGACTTACAGCTAGTGGTGAATTTGAGGTTATAAATGGAGCAAAACATATTCCTGTGGTTACATTTAAGCTAAAGAACATGGATAGTTCGAAGGCATTTGACCTCTCTTACAAGATAAGGGAGAGAGGATGGATTGTTCCAGCTTATTCCCTGCCGCCAAATGCACAGGATACAACAATAATGAGGGTTGTTGTGAGGGAAAACTTCACTGCCGACATGGTGGATATATTTGTTGAGGATATCCTAAATGCAAAGAAAGCGATCACCAACGGGCTATCCATTGGAAAACAGACAGATCCGAGAAAGGGTCATTCAGTTTCATGATCTGTGTAATAAGTCCCTAAACCTATTTTCAGTTCATTAATTTTCTAACATAATAATTATTGAACAGGTACACAATGCCAAAAATGACCGCGGTCATTATGGTGGCTATTATGCCACCATCAATTAAGGATGAATCCACTGTCCTGTTGAACAGGAAGTAAGCTGCAGGGCCAAAGGCAATGAAGTAGCATACCCACATAACTGCTATCATTTTTATGCTCTTTTTTCTGCTAAGTGAGGGTGACATCTACAGCCTGAGTATTGGAGAGTTTTACTTATAACTTTCCTGGACATGTGTGTAAAATATTATTTGACAATATGTTTTAATAAACACAGGATATACTTACTTATGACATTAAACGTTGGAGAAACAGCTCCTGATTTTGAAGGAATCACGGACAGTGGCGAAAAGGTTAAATTTTCGGATATTGGAGGAAAGGGCAATGTTGTCCTGTACTTCTATCCGAAGGATGAAACACCTGGATGCACTGCTGAGGCATGCGCATTTAGGGATGAATGGGACGAATTCGAGAAAATGAATGCTAAGGTAATAGGTATTAGTTCGGACTCTCCTGAATCCCACAAGAAGTTCAAGGAACACAGGAAATTGCCATTCATGCTAATAAGTGACCCTGGCCAGAAAATCAGGGAAATGTATGGTGCAAAGGGAAGGTTCATACCACCGAGGATATCGTTCGTCATAATTGATGGGAAGATAGTTAATGTTTATAATTCACAGATGAACGCAACCAATCATGTAAAAATTGCAAGGGAAGTCCTTTCAAAAATTGGTAATGAGAAAACCAATCAGTGATTCAGAAGGTACCTATCAAACCATTCCTTCTTTCTCTGCAGTCTGTCGATCATGTTATCGGGCTTTCCTGCCCTTGCATGTTCATGACTGTCTCCCTGGTACCTGATCAATTCCGTGTCAACACCATTCATTTTCAGGCCAACAAACATCTGCTCTGACTGCTCTATTGGGCATCTATAATCATTCTCTCCGTGTATGAACATTGTTGGGGTCCTTGCCTTCTTTATGCCGGTTATTGGCGAGTTTTCCAGTAGTTTTGTAATGGATTCAGGTGCCCATGGATCTTCCACCTTCATATACATGGCGTTGAACCAGAACCCGATGTCACTTGTTCCGCACATGCTCATGAGGTTTGAAACACATCTTTCACTGATGCCCACCTTGAAGAAGTCTGAGTGCGTGATCATCCAGTTTGTCATGTACCCGCCGTATGATCCACCTGTTATGCCAAACTGCCCGGTAAGATCATATTTCTTCTTTGCAGCCTCGATGAAGTTGAATATGTCCTCTGCCGGTCCCCTTCCCCAGTCTTCCACGCATGCCGCAGCGAATTCTGAGCCATAGCTTGAACTTCCCCTGGGGTTGCAGAACAGTATATTATATCCGTTTCTCAAGAAGTACTGAAATTCAATCATGTATGATTCTCCATATGCATCATGTGGGCCACCGTGAACAAACACCAGGTTGGGGCTATTTCTTCCTGCAATCATGCACCATCCCTCCACTTCACCAACCTTCATTTCTTCAGCTGCCTCTCCGGACATTCCACCATTAGGATCATATTCCTTGCCATCGAATGCCAGAATCGATGGCTTAGACTGGGAACTGTAAATATATGCAATTTTCTTATCCCTTACATCAAAGCACTGAACTACGAACTTCCCTTTTACAACCTCCCTTACATTGGAATTCTCTATGGAATATATGGATGATATGCCTCCAGTTTCCCCAGGGGCGTATACTGTACCATCTTCACATATTACATTTTCATCTGTACCCTGAAAGTGATCTGATATGGATGAGCCATTCCCTGAATGCTTTCCTAGAAGTACATGTTTATTCACTGGTAAATACATATATTTTGTTGCCCATGGAGTCCTTCCTTCACTGTGGCCAATGTATACTACTTCACCATTTCCATCAAATGCCATGGTTGACACCTGATCTTCGTTTATCTTACTTAGATGACCATCCTTGACATCAACTTCGTACATATTTGTCAGGCCCTCGTCATTATTCATGAATGAAATCAGGGCAATTACCCTGTCATTGTTGGAAATGACATCCGATACGTCAAACTCTCCCGATACAATCTTTATTAACTTTTCATTGAATAGATAGAGATTTTTTCTCTGCCTGATGAAGCCTCTTGTGTCGAATCTGTAGTTCAGCCTCTTTGCGACAACTGGAAGATCATTATTTGATTCCTCTGAACCTATAACGAGGAATCCTTCTCCGTGCCTGACAACCTTGTTGATTTTTGCCATGCTGAATAAATTAAATGGTTCGGTGTTGCCCTTAATCCGAACAAAATGATTGATCTTTTCTTCCGATTTTACATAATACAGGTTATCATCAATAATCATTGGATGACTTTCCTTTCCTTCGAAAGTTACTCTTTCAACTTTTCCATTTTCAAACTTAAAAATTGATGTCTTATATTCATTGCCCTCGATCCACTTTTCCGTAAAGTATACCGTATCTCTGCAAATCACTGGCTCCGACAAAAACTTCACACCATATGCTTCCCTGGCATCCATTTTGCAATAGCGAAATCTACCTTAAGAAATTTACTGAAACTATGGCACTGTCCACTGGCAGGCAGGAGTGAAAGGTATCAGATCTCATACAGCTATATTTGCACAAATTCCAGCAGGGCAGATGACGTTCACGAATCACGGAAAGCCCTCGGATCTGAAAGAACTAAAGTTAGTTAAGGCTATGCCAGAAGATTTAAAAAGCTGTAAGTTTCCCGGGAAAAATACAATTCGAGGTTATCTCTTTCTAATCTTATAAGAAATTATCAATTATTGTAATTCCATTATAGAATTGCAACTAATGTGTTGCAACTGTCAGTTCATTCAGCTTTCCGTTGATAAAATTGCTGAGACCCTCCTCAACTTTTAATCCTTCTCCAAGATAAAGCTTGATCCTGCTATTTGTGTATGTAAATGCATGAGCTCCAACACCAGATACTATAACTGATGTAACACCACGATCGACAATGGATTTCAGCATCATAATTCCTTTTGCTGATTTCGCTGTTAATGCTGGATTGGCATATGATTCTACCAGTTCATTGTTATCAGTATTGTAAATTCTTATCTCTTCAGCTTCTCCAGGACCGCTGATCATTCCCCTGTCAACTGCTATTGCGAGTTTCATTTATGTATATTGCCAGAGAAGTCATAAATTTTTGTAAAATATGAGAAAACCTGATATTTATAGTTAAAGAGTGAATTTTTTATCAATCATGCAGACGTTGTTCTTGAGTGGATATAATCTATCAACCCATCTATTATTCTTTCTTTTATCATGGTGGGATTT
>JAKARU010000115.1 GCA_021819225.1 Thermoplasmata archaeon | reverse complement strand
AGAAACACTTCAGAATGCATGGAACAAATCAGGCAGAAAGGAGAAGCTGGAGATACAGATAGATGAGCCAGCAACAACAACACATCCATCAGAAATGGATATAGTGGTAGATTCCATGAATGCATCCATGGAAAAATTCAGGAATATTGAGTTCACGATCCATGTGTGTTACAGCAAGGATTATCGTATCCTCTATGACAGAATTCCTGAAATGGGATTTCATGGATATAACCTGGAATATGCCAACAGGGATTCCCTTTCAGTCAATAAGAAGATCAGGGAAGGATATGAGGACCTGAAATATTTCAGGGACATTAACGACACACTTCAGGAAAAGAGGTTCATAGGACTTGGAGTCACGGATGTACATATTGACACCATTGAATCTCCCGAATTGATTGAAAACAGGATTCATTATGCACTGGATATACTTCAGGATCCAGAACTCGTGAGGATAAATCCAGATTGCGGATTGAGAACCAGATCCAGGGAAGTAGGATTTGAGAAACTAGCTAACATGGTAGAGGCAGCTAACAGGGTTGGAGAAAAACTCTGAGGATTCAACAAATCCATAACCGAACTGTGAAAAATTTATAATCATAACAGCCATAGGAAAGCATGAAGGACCAGAATCCAATTGAGAGACTATCTTTTGCCGAACTCAAGACAATTGCAAAAAAATCCGGACTAAAAACAATTCCCAGGACCTACAAAAAAGCTGACCTGATAAAATATATTACAGAAAATTCAACAGAAGAGAAAAGAAAATCATGGATCGACGAACTTTCAGAAGGCGAAAGGATAGTAGATGGTAGAGACAGGACCGCTACAAGAAAGGATGAGAAGAATGAAACATTCTCAAGAAAGGAATATATGGTGGATCTTCAAAAAGAAAAGATACACAGAATTGTGGTTGAGGCAGCATGTGAACATTTCAAGGAGCCTCTGCCAAAGGGTACCGGTGTCAATTTTTATGATGGAATGAGTGACGAACTCCTAAAACATCTCCATGATGTATTTGTAAAAAAGCTGGACGATCCTGAAGGAAAAAACTTTGAGCTTAGGAGTGCAAACTGGCTCGTATACAGGGTCAAGGAGGTTGGCGCAATCAGGACAAGGCACACATTGCCAAATACCCAGGAATTACGGCTTGTAGGTTTTGATGTTGAGGGATTGCCTTACTTTATCGGGGAATTTTCAAACGTGGGAATGACAGATCAAAATTTCAGGAAGGGAATTGAAAACGCCAGGAAGGTTCTGGAAAACTACGGTCCAAGGCTTATGAAGAAATACAAAAGTGCCTGGATGAGAGTTTACTATTTTGTTCCAGAGGAGCATTCTGATAACTTCATCAAGCTTATCACCAGTGATAAATCCATAGCTGGTGATGGAACAATAAGGGTGAAGCGGGGATTCCTGAAACAGGACTATTTCATAAAGATTTCAGCATTTAAGGTCAACGGGAACAAATATACTGAGATCCATCCCTGATAATTTTTTTTATTCTATACGAAAAATCCCCATTTCTCCCTATAAAAATCTCTTAAGTTTTATTAACAGATTTGAAATTGAAGAAAATGAGAAAAGGGTTCCTGGTCATCGGAATTCTAATTATGTCAATGAATTCTCTATATCAGTACTCCTGGAATGTTTTTGAACCATTGCTCAAAACGGGTCTTGGCGTTACTCTTATCCAGGTTCAGGTTGGGTTTTCACTTTTTGCAATATTTTCCACAGGATTTCAGGGAATTGGCGGGTATTTTGCAGACAAGAATGGCCCTAGGAATATTGGCATACTTTCATCATTTCTTTCAGCTGCGGGATTCCTTGGCACGTCCGTAAGTGGCAATCTTGCAATGTTCTATATATTCTGGTCTATTGGAAGTATAGGAGAAGGCATTCTGTATGGTATTGCCACCAACCTTGCAGTAAAGTGGTTCAAGGAAAACCGTGGACTTGCAGTTGGTTTCGTATCCTTTGGATTTGGACTCGGTGCAGCTGTGGCCAATATATTCCTCCTGAAGGCAACAAGTTTCAGGGAACCTATGCTCATTATCGGCCTGACTGAATTGGTTCTCTTCCCCATACTCCTCAGCATGGTAAAGTATCCAGAAACACAGGTAACTGGTGACAGACCGTCAAGAAACCTAAAAAACAGGAGATTCTGGATATTATATGTCTCATTTGTACTTGGTGCTGTACCACTGATAGTGATATCATCCTCCCTTGGAATTCTTGGCGAGAGGATACCCATAGTCGAATTTGCAATCCTGGTATCTTTATTTCCATTGCTAAGTGGAATGAGCAGGCCTATTCTTGGGTTTTTATCAGACAGAATTGGAAGGATCAGGATGGTTTCAATAATCGACATTTTTCTCATTGCAGGTTCATTGCTTCTCCTCAACGGCTATCTTCTGGAATCAATCATTCTTATCGGATTCTTTGGAGGATCAATGATTTCCCAGTACATGTCTTTGATAGGAGACGTTTTTGGCACGAAGTTCTCAACATCAAACAATGGTGTATTCTACACGGGAAAAGCAATTTCAGGGTTCATAGGAAGCACATTCTTTTCGGCACTTTTTATAGTAAATGAAGCGGAATCGTTTCAGTTCATATTGATATGTATAGTCGTTGCACTGGCATTTCTTCTTCTTTCCACCTACGATCCGGAAAAACGAAAAAGAGGTTCAGGAGAGAATGCAGTAGATTTAACATGAGTATTATGGAATGACATCATCTAAAATTAATGGAAAATAAGCTTGTCAAGCCCCCTGGTCAGCCCTTTCATGTTTATGACATTTCTTGTTGCCATCAGGGTACCTTCAACGTATGTATCTGGCTTCGTTCCAGCGTCAAATTTTAAAGTCAATCTTTCATCATCTCCTCCAAATATTACATCTGTCCCTATGATGAATCCGGGGAGTCTCACAGAATGGACCCTTGTACCTCCAAGATCCACACCCCTGCTTTCTTTCAACCCTGTCATCTGTTCATCTGAAACCCTGATCTCAGGCCTGCTGATTGAAGACAATCTGCTGGCAATTTCAAGTGCAGTACCACTGGGAGAGTCTATTTTATTCCAGGACGCGTAGTCTATAATTTCCCAGCCAGGCATATACCTGGATGCAATTGACGAAAAGTGAAGAAGCAGTGCAGCCGAAATTGCAAAGTTCCCTGCAGCGAAAACTCCAACATTCCTGTTCTTTGCCCTACGGTCAATTTCTCCATAATCTTCATCAGTAAGACCAGATGTGCCCACAACAACATTGACACCATGATCAATGGCATAAAGCACATTTTCCTTAACAACATCGGGAGATGTATAATCAATCAGGACATCAGTTTCTTCATTTAGAGCCCTTTTTACTGAAGGCTCAAATTTCAACTCTTTACCGCTTCCTGGAAAAACACTTCTCAAATTCATCCCTGAAGCTTTTCTTGAAACTGCTCCGGAAAGATTGAGATCACTTGATTCAAGGACTTTTTCTGTGAGGACTTTTCCAACCCATCCTGTTGCTCCTGCTATGCAAACATTAATTCTTTTCATAATGTTTCATCAATGATACTATGTATATATGTTCATTCCTGATGTTTGAACCTTTCTTTAAAATGAAAATGCCAGGCTTACAGATGTTGATATTAGGGATTAATTGAATCGTAAAAAGATTGGAAGAAATTTACTTATGTTCAAACAGTTTTTATCTGCTTGTTTCTTTCTTGAATGTTTCTATGGCTGCCCTTATCTCATCAACCGATACGGAACTCTCAAGGGTACTGATATCTCCTGGCAGTTGACCAAGGAACACCGCTTTCACCACCCTCCTCATTATCTTTCCACTTCTTGTTTTAGGAAGGGTGTTTACAATGTGTATCTCGTCCGGAACATATATTGGTCCAAGTTCTTCCCTGATTCTCTTACGGAGAGTGGATATAATTTCAGGGGTTCCCCTGAATTCATCCTTAATGACCACAAAAGTCACTATACTCTCTCCCTTTGTCTCGTCGGGTTTACCAAATGCGGCAGCTTCTGCAACTTCCCTTGAGGAAATGAGTGCGTCCTCTATTTCTATTGTACCCAGCCTGTGGCCAGACACCTTGAGAACTTCATCTGCTCTTCCAAGCAACCAGTAATATCCATCGCTGTCCTTAACCGCATAGTCACCGCAATAATACTTTCCGTTAAACTTCTCAAAGTATACACTCTTGAATCTACCAGGATCATTATTCAGAGTCAGAAACATTCCAGGCCACGGTTTCCTGTAGGCTATGAATCCCTTCTCACCAGTCTTTACCTCCTTTCCGTTATCGTCCAGAATTACCGGGTCAATGCCGGGCATTGGGAAAGTTGCCGATCCTGGTTAGATCGGAA
>JAKARU010000114.1:3849-4375 GCA_021819225.1 Thermoplasmata archaeon | reverse complement strand
TAAAACCGAGGTTGAAGTAATGAAAATAAGTGATAGAAAATTGAGAATTTTAGTAATATTGGTCGCTCTAATGGCTATTGCTTCCTTCGGCTATTATATGGCTGTTTTTCCGCGACCTAATGCCGATTCGCAGACAAAGTTTAAAACTGGTTCAGGAACTGTATATCTTTTGCGAACTGAAATTAATATAAGGGAACATTCAAACGGAACTGACGTACGTAGCTTCGAAATCCCTCAGAACGCCTCATTCTTGTATATTTGTGGATATTCAGATAACGCATCAATATGTTTATTCGTTGGTCCAATGAATACGAAATATGATAATTATACGACCTTGACCTGCATAAACGATAATAACCAGATCAGTACACTTAGAAAACCTTTAAGTAACGAACCCCATGGATTATATTGTGTCGGGTATACTTCAATATCGGGCTCTGGGGAAGTCCACATAATAATTTTCTACAACAACAATCCTTATATCTTCGAGTAGTTCAAGTTAGAAATTATCATATTTCGTATTCAT
>JAKARU010000114.1:0-3839 GCA_021819225.1 Thermoplasmata archaeon | reverse complement strand
AACTTTTTTCTGTGTTATTTTTTATAAATGACCTTTCAAGTACCTTATAATATTCATCCTTTCTTCCTATGCTGATCCAGTCATTTCCGTCCATGATATTATATGAAACTCTGTTGCCTGCCTTTATGTAATTGTTTATTGAGTCTGTGAGTTCCACGGTAGACTTATCAAGAAATTGAACAAAATCATTCTTGAAAAAATACAGGGCTGCTATGGCAAAATTTGACTTTGGATGCTGGGGTTTTTCCACCACTTCCCTGACAGTTTTGCTGCTCTCGTCCAGCACAGCGTTCCCATACTTCTCCGGGTGATCTACCCTGAAAATGTTCAGGTTGGTACATCCAGAAGTGCAGATTGTTTCGTAATAGGATGAGTTAGCAACCACCCCATCACCCGCATTAAGAACAAAATCCGAATTCCCTGCAGCCTGCGCAGCAATAAAAACTGCATTTCCGAAACCCTTCTTTTCCTTCTGAAAGACTATCTCAAAGTCTTCAAAATTTGACTCCACATACAGCTTGCTCATCTGGTCTGCCGGATCAAGTACAAGTATTATCTTATTACAACCATACTTCCTGAGTCTTCGATAAACAACGTCGATGACCGGTCTAAGAACAAGTCTATCATCGATTCTATCATAAATTGGCAACAGTTCTTTTCTGAATTTCCCGTCGAGTCCGGATCTCGTGCCAAGACCGGCCGCTGTAATTATACCGGTTACCATTATCTGTGTATTGTCACCCTGTTAAAATTACTTTTTATCCAGAATATTATGTAGGCTGCAGGAAATACATAGAAACCGGTAATCATCGTTATGTCAGCAATTCCTAAATATTTGGAGGAGTAAAAATCTGTCAATCCATTAAAATGAGCAGTGTTTGAAGAAATGAGGAAGGAAATAATAGCAAGAATAACGCCAATAAACTGGAATCTGCTGCCATCAAAATACAGCAGCAGGATACCATATGAAATCAGTATAATTATAGCAAATATGGTAAGGCCAGTCAGGCTTTCTGGCACAAGATTACCCAACCTGAGTGAGAGTGAACCAATTAAAAGGCTGAGTGCTGATAATAAAACAAGAGTTGAATAAATCTTTCTGTACATAGAGCAGCATAGAGAGATAGGTTTAAAGATTGTTACATTGACACTAAACCTCATCGTTTGAGTGGAATTTTCACTATCATGTTACTCCTTAGTTACGACAGCACTAAGAACTAAAACTAATGAAGAGCCAGGTGGTTAACATGAATAGTGGATAACGGTTTTAAAGGATAGAAAAGGGATAATAACATCTTTGTCATTTTGTTCATGATCTTAATGTTTAACGGGTTCATGGAAAAATTATTGGCTGGAAAATGGATTGCTGGGCCATCTGTCGATGACGCCATAACTAGAGGGGAGAGATTCAGGAAAATTGGAATTGGGGCCATATTCAATTATCTGGGAGAGGCACTCACAGATTCAAACGATATAGAGGAAGCAACTGGTATTTATATCAGGATTCTTGACAAGATCGATGCTGGAGATGAAAAGTTCCAGATATCCATAAAGCCAACTCAAATTGGTCTATCAGTGAGTCCTGACCTTGCAAAGAAAAACCTTGAGAGAATAGTCAGCAAGGCTAAGGAAAAAAATATTTTCACGTGGATAGACATGGAAGAATCTGAACTTGTAGATAAAACCATAGAGCTCTATAGAAGCCAGATTTCGACAGGTAACGTTGGTCTATGTGTCCAATCATACCTCAGGAGAACAAAAAAGGATGTGGAGGCACTTTCCAGTGAGGGCGGAATATTCAGGCTGGTAAAGGGAGCTTATACAGAGGACGAAAAGGTGGCATTCAAGACGAAAGATGAGATCAATAAGAATTATGAGGAAATTTTAGTCTATATGTTTGAAAACACAAAAATGTTTATGGTTGCAAGTCACGACGAGCTTATGATAGAGAAAGCAGTAAAATTAAGCGAGGAACATAAGAAAGAGGTCTGGTACGGAATGCTTAATGGAATCAGGAATCAGTACCTTATTGATCTTCAGAAAAGAGGCAAGATGGCTTTCTCCTACATTCCATTCGGACAGAAATGGATTCAATATTCAGTGAGAAGAATGCAGGAAGCTGGTCATATAAGCCTCCTGATGAAATCATTGCTTCACGGACAAAAGGTTTAGACTATTGTCGAATATCAATTCGACAAATATAAATAAAATAAAATCATCAGCGGTTGTGAACGTAGAAGAAAAGATAGCTGGGGAAATAGTTCTGTCTGAGACTCCAAATGAAACTCTCAGGAAATGGAGGGAAGAATTTTCCATAACCAAAAGCGAACTTGCAAGGGAGATGAATGTCAGCCTTTCGATGATAAGTGATTATGAAACTGGCAGGAGGCAGTCACCTGGTGTCAATACAATAAGAAAATTTGTTTCTGCAATGATAAGAATAGAGACAAAACATGGAGGCACAATACTGAGGCGATACCGCTCTGGCGTGCCATACGAAGCCCTCATCGACATAAGGGATTATGATCGGGATATAAATCTTAAAACAATCATCAATAAGATAAAGGGTGTATCAGTGTCAGGAGCACCAACTGACAGGTATGTAAGGGGGTACACAATAGTCAACGGGGTGAAGGCAATACTTTCATTTTCTTACAGTGAGTATAGTCTCCTCTATGGATGGTCCAGTCAGAGAGTCATATTCTTTACTGATGTAAAGATGGGAAGAAGTCCCATGATCGCCATCAGGGTACACCCACTGAAGCCTGCTGCAGTTGTCTACGTAAAGGCAGATCGTGTTGATGAACTGGCAATCAAACTTTCAGAAGTTGAAAATATACCACTCATAACAACCGAAATGGATACAGATGAAATTTCCAGGCTAATATCAAACATAAAATGAGTCTTTGAATTCAAATATACAACAACATTTCACAGTGTTAGCATATTCATTCTATGATTGAAGTTTATAGTACTTTGGAATTCTCAACCAAATATTTTTTTAATAATAAACTGGGGATCATATGGAATGAGGTCTTCCATCTTTTGACCTATACCTAGAAAATAGATCGGTTCCTTAAACATGTGTGCTATGGAAAATATGGCACCGCCTCTTGCATCGGTATCAAGCTTGTTTACAACTATGCCATCAAACTTTATGTCTTTCAGAAACGTGGTAGCCTGCTCTATGGCATCACTTGCAGCCATTGCATCCACCGTAAGGAATGTCAGGTCAGGCTTTGCAACACGCTTTATCTTTCTCATCTCATCCATCAGATTCCTGTTTGTCTGCATCCTCCCTGCAGTATCAATCAAAACAAAATCCAGGTTTCTCGCTCTCGCATGCTCAATGGCATCGAATGCTATTGCAGAAGGGTCACTTCCCATTGTTTGGGATATTACACGTATTCCAAGCTCTTCACCGTGATATCTTATCTGTTCTATGGCCCCTGCCCTGAAAGTATCCGAGGCAGCAACCACCACAGTTTTTCCCTTATTCTTAAGCATGTATGAAAGTCTGGCGATTGTGGTGGTCTTTCCGGTTCCATTAATACCAAGAAACATTACAATTAAAGGCTTCTTGTTCATATCAATGAGATTTATTTCCGGCTTAGCTTTTTGAAGAATTTCAAGCAGTATTTCTTTGAGACTCTCAATAGCCTCTATTCTGTTGAGTCTTTTCTGTTTTAAATGTTTCTTTTCAAATATATCCAGTATATATTCAACCGTTTCAAGGGAAACATCTGATTCAAGCAGTATTTCAAAATACTCATCCCTGAATCTGGATAGCTCTATCTCGTCCTTGCTCCCTCTGAAAAGATTTCCGAGTTTCTAGATCG
>JAKARU010000113.1 GCA_021819225.1 Thermoplasmata archaeon | reverse complement strand
CACTGAGGACATTAAGATCAAAAATACTTGGGGTCAAGGAAGAGTTTTCCTGATGAGATCAACAACCCTCATCGCATGATTTTAAAAATTTATTTTTTGAGATTACTTGTTTTTATGATGGTGGTTTCAGATTGTCAAATTTCATAGAACCGCCAAATTTCTGGTAGTTGGTTACCTTTCGCTCAAAAAAGTCTGTTTTTGTGGAATTCATCGCTGCATAAGTGTCGACCCATGGCATCGGATGCTTTATGTTCCCGTAAGGTGAACCAAGACCAATGGCCTCTGCCCTGAGATTACCGAGGTACTTGATATATGATTCAATGATGGAATCGGATAATCCTAGAATCTGGTTTCTTGTCACATATTTTCCCCATGATATCTCATGATCCACGGCAGTTTTCAGCATAGACAAAAGTTCAGCCTTGATATCGGCGTCAAACCATTCCGGATTCTCTTCTTGAAGAGTCCTCAGGATATGTGTGAACAGGGCAAGGTGGGTGTTTTCATCCCTTTGTATTAACCTTATTAGGCTAACTGTGCCACCCATTTTGTCCTGCCTGCCAAGTGAATAAAAGAATGCAAAACCGCTGTAGAAGTATATTCCCTCAAGCAGGTAGTCTGCCATGCATGATCGGATGAACGCCTTCTCGTTGGGATTATCAATGAATTCCTGGTACTGATCGGTTATGAATTTATTTCTTGTCAGAAGGATACTGTCGTCCTTCCACATGGTATAGACTTCATCCCTTGTAAGTGAATCCACAACAGATGTCAAAAGATAGTCGTAACTCTGCGCATGAATTGTTTCAAAGAAAGCCTGCGTCTTAAGGCAGGCAACGACCTCCGGAGCCGTAATGTACAGGGCGAGTGCGCCGAGGTTGTCTACCTGGATGCTGTCAAGAAAGATAAGAAATGCAAGTGTCTTCTTGTATGCAGATTGCTCATATTCCGTGAGCTTTGGAAACTGCCTCTTATCATCACCAAGAGGGATCTCGTCCGGGATCCAGAAGAACTGCCTCATTTTCCTGTAAAGCTGCTCTGCCCAGGAATATTTGCAGTTAGCGAACTCGATCAGGTTAGTGGATTTGCCCCCAACAAGTCTCTGCTGACCAAGTTCCCTTGTTCCATCAGGATTGAATAGAAGCTTTTTCTGAAGTTTCTCGCTTATGCCTGGCATGATTCACATTCCTCCTTTACAGGTTCCTCTTCCTTGGTGAAGTTCCTGAAATAATATATCGTCTTGACACCGAGTTTCCAGGCGTTGTAATAAAGATTAAGGAATGATGTTTCATCCATGGCCTCAGTGGCATATAAGTTAAGGGACTGGGATTGGTCTAGATGCCTCTGCCTTGCTGCAGCGGCCTTTATGCTCCACTCCTGATCGATTGAATGCGCCTCCTTGTATAGATGAATATTATCCACATTCAGGTCAGGAGCTACTCTCTTGATAATAAATCCCTTTTTCTCCTCAGTGAAGACTGGCTTGAATATTGGATCCACTGTAGCGGTCGAACCTGCAATCACGCTCGTGCTTCCGGTGGGTGCAATTGCCATTAGATATCCATTTCTGATTCCGTTTTGCCTTACATCAGATGCAAGTTTGGTCCATTTCTCGTCTTTATAGTTTCTCATTTCAAAATAATCACCGGTTTCCCAGTCACTTCCTTTAAAGAGTGGATAAGCGCCCCTTTCAGCAGCCAGATCGCAGCTTGCGCGTATAGCATGATAATTTATCTCCTCAAATAACCTGTCTGCAAATTTGACGTGTTCCTCTGACTCCCAGTCTATTCCATTCTGAACGAGAAGCTGGTGATACCCTGATACACCTATACCTATAGCCCTGTATTTCATGTTTGTGACTGTTGCCTGAGGCACTGGAAGGTTGTTAAGCGTAATCACATTGTCAAGCATCCTTACCTGAACTGGAATCACCTCAGAGAGAAGATCAGGAGTGTTCGTTTTTCCGAGGTTTATGGATGAAAGGTTGCAAACAACCATGTCTCCAACCTTGAATTTTGAAACAATTTCACCATCAACCTGAGTATTTGAAGTTCTGATGGTTGAAGACTGGTTCTGCGTTATCTCAGTACATAGATTGGAGGAGTAAATCATACCAGTGTGCTTGTTGGGATTCAACCTGTTAACAGTGTCACGGTTCATTATGAATGGCCCGCCGGATTCATAAAGGCTCTTCAGAATTAAACCCATCAGCTCAAGAGAATTTATTTCTACCTTTGAAATAGAATCGTCCTGAATACATTCATGATAACGCTTATCGAAATCATCGCCCCAAGAATCCTCCAGAGCCCAGCCCTTTTTAGTACGGATCTCATGGGGGTCCATTAAATACCATTTCTCTCCTTTTGACAGTGTTTCATAGAAAATGTCTGGAACACACAGACCCGGGAAGACGTCGTGTGCCTTTCTCCTTTCATCTCCGTTATTTGTCTTAAGATCAAGGAAATCTATAACATCCTTGTGCCAGATATCAAGCCATATGCTCACTGCACCAGCTCTCTGACCCAATTGATTGACCGATACAGCAGTATCATTATAGAGACGAACCCACGGTATAACCCCGCTTCCTACACCCGCATAGTCTCGGATCGAGCTTCCAAGTGCCCTTACATGACCAAGATATACGCCCATTCCACCCCCATTCTGTGATATTTTTGCAAAGGATGTTAAACCATCAAATATTCCTGATATTGAATCGTCAGGAGTGTCAATAAAACATGAGCTGAGCTGACCATTCGGTCTCCTGGCCTGCGCGAGTGTGGGGGTAGCCATTGTTATGTAAAGGTTAGAAAGCACTTCGTAAAACTTGAGGGCCCAGTACACTCTAGATTCAGGTTTCTCGGCCAGCGCAAGATATATCGAAACGCCCATGAATGTATCCTGCGGGAGCTCAAACCATTTCCCGTCTTTTGAATGGATGGCATATCTATCATTAAGGTGTTTGAGTCCAGGGTAGCTTAAAAGCAGGTCCCTTTCAGGTCTGATAGCCTTTTCAAACATTTCAAAATCCATTTCCGTATATTCGTTTAGAACGCGACCATCGTATCTCCCTTCATCCACAAGCTTACTTACGAGATTCCTGAAGTTACCGTACGGCGTGCCTCGTTGAAGTGAAGATTCCTTGTAAAGATGATGTAAAAGCAGTCTTGCAGCTACGAAAGTCCAGTCAGGATATTTTATAGAGACTTTCTCATTTGCAACCTTAATCAGAGTTTCTTGTATTGTTTTGGTTGAGATTCTATCAGTGAAATGTATCTGAGCGTCAAGTTCAAGTTCCATCGGATCAACAGACAGCCCATCGCAAGCTTTCGTTATGACAGCCCTTATTTTCGTTATGTCAATCGGTATTTCTTTGCCTTCTCTGTTAATCACCTTAGTTGGTTTCATTATAAATTCCAGGACATTCACCTCTTTACACGTTCCGAAATGCCCGATATTTTGGTCGAGCGTAAAACGTGTAAAATTTTCAATGTTCTAACTTATAAAAGTTTTTTTTGTATCTTATATGTTATCTTATCTGATAACAAATATTGACCATATCTGGTCACCATGTTTTGTGAGACTTGAATTTTATCTGTTTTTTAGTTCTGAATAGCCCTCAAACCATGGGATTGGTTGTCCGCCGACACCGGGGAACAAAGGTTCTAACGAAAATTCCTTCAACACCTTGTTTGTCCGCGCCTGCGTAAATTTGGCCACGACGAGATTGTTTAACCCAGGAATCATGTTTTCTGACAGAATCTGGGTGAAATCTGTCTCCATATTAGTGATATCCCTCATGAGTTTGACAATTGAGGTTTTAAGTTCCTGAGAGTTAAGTGCGGGGTTCTCATTTAAAATTGTTAAATATATTCGTATCAAGATCTGGGCATGCAAATCCAGATCTCTCTGTATTCTTTTTAGAATTTCAGCGGTTGAGGTCATCTTGCCTCTCCGCGTGATTGAATAGACAAGGCTCAGCTCAGATGGTATGAGCACAAGTTGTATTGTTGAAATTGTGGCGAGCCCAAGCAGGAAGTTTTCCACAGTTTGGTTGTTTGTGAATTCAAGAAATCTGATGTTAATGTTTTTGTTCCTTTGTCTGAGTCCGTCCTGAGTTCTCCAGCTGTTGTAAACAGAATCTATGTCTGCCTTGTCTATAGTATTCCTTAGAATTTGAGAAAGCGCATAACAGTGATAAGTGGTTTGGGAGGTTAATTCACTGACGACTATGGTTGCCTCCGGTGCGCTGAAGTATGGTCCTATTACGTAATAATTTTCTAGTAGTTCACTTTCCAGGAATACAAGTGAACTGAGTACTCTCTCAAATGTTTTCCTTTCTATTTCTGGCAGGACGGAATGATCCTTTTGATCCTTA
>JAKARU010000112.1:2746-4378 GCA_021819225.1 Thermoplasmata archaeon | reverse complement strand
TTACAATTATGTTCACTCTCAGGATCCATCACTTTCAAATTCCACAATATATCACGACATGCATTTCAGTGATCCTGATGAAAGCCCTACAAACATACCAGGTCTTCTCTTTAACAACTTCACTTATAGTCTAGGTGGGATAGATTATCACTTCCACGTTATATATGTGTATGGAGAATACCTTCCACCGGATGGACCCAGTTCAGTTAGCCAGGGGGAATCTGTCCTGAATGCAAATTTTCCATCTTCAGTTTCATCGCTGTTCCTGAAATATGAGACTCAATACCCAACAGCTAATCTAAGTGGCGAAGCAATCGCAAACTATGCAGGGCACCTGACTTCAAGCTTAATAATAACGGGGCCTTCAGGAACATACTATGCAGAGGGTGAACTATACAGTCCTTCAACAATAGCAAACATACAGCCTGGAATCCTCATAAATGAACTCTCTCAATATCCTGGCATAACCTTGGGCACATCAGAACTTGGATCTGCTGTGAATTCGGTAATCTGAAAAATGTGAGAAGAAACAGATGGATATTTATGCCGATTTTCACAACATAAAGAAGATCTTCCTTTCCACACCAATTTTTATCTGTCTTCTGGTGATGTGGTTATATGGCGTAAACTCTATTTTTTACGTACTGTTGATTTCTATAGTTTTATCCGTGATAATATCAGTCTTATATTCTGTATGGATGGAGTCAACAACATACCATGAGGCTTCTGGCGTTTGGATCATGCCAATCATAGCATACATGTTTTTAAGGCTGGACTTTTCAGGAAGCATGCCCAATATTATTGAATTATTGAAAGCTCCATTCATCATAGATACTCTAATATGGATTCCAATCGGTATATTCATCATCAACTTTATAATCCACCTGACCCCACACAATTCAGGTCAATATAATTCACCCGATCAAAAAAGGTCATATGGATACTGGCTAACAGTATCAACAATAATCGGGATGGGAATAACTGTTATCCTATCTGGGTTAACCGAAGGCTATATTTTTATTTTTCCAGACAGATATATGATTCCACTGTTTTATGGGTTAATAGTTGTTCTTGCACAATTCAACTTTTCTGTTACAAGCAGGAGAAGCATAAATGGTATTGTTCTTATCCTTATCCTTTATTCATTCCTGGCAATATACGAAAATATACTTAAGGGTGTTTTCCCGCCTCTTTTAACAATTCTCGTGGAGTTTATACTTCTCACGTCATTCTTCTGGATTGTGATGAATCCCGAACAGAGGGAAGGAAAATATACAGGATCAGTAATATCCTATCCACACTATAGAATAAAGTTCTTTCTTGTAGTCCTCTGGTTCCTCATACTCTATTTTACGATCCCAAAAGAATATCAGCCAGTTGAATCGGTTCTCATATTTCCACTTATATTCTTTTCTGAATTCATAGTTGACCTTTTTAAGGGAATCAGGGCCTCGACTCTTTCTGGCAAGGGTGGTATAATAGGAGGAGCAGGTCCATTCGACAGTCTCTATTCAACTTTCTCCTTTACCATATTCACCTACCTGGTTTTTGTAATAATAGTAATGAATAATCTAACTGGAATTTAATATTGAGGTTACTTAAAATATTAATCACAATAGATCCACGCTTAAA
>JAKARU010000112.1:0-2736 GCA_021819225.1 Thermoplasmata archaeon | reverse complement strand
ATGATTCGGTGTTTTTTATCAGGCCTAAATATCCAGTTCGAATATCATGAATTTTCCATTCTCTGGACATCTTTAATTCTCCTTATCTCCATGTTATAAGCTTCAGCAACTTCTGAGAGCGTCAGAGTTCCGACAACAACATCTGGTGAATTGTCATCGTAAACAATGAGTTTTCCAGATGGTTCCTTTGTAAGTTTATTCAGTGCGTTGTGTAAGTTGTCATCACTTCTGATGAGAGGTGGATCTGTTTGCATCACGCTTTCAATCTTCTCATCATAGTTAACATTAACTGGTATATTTTCTATGGACAGGTAACCTTCAAGTTTACCACCATCCTCCACAACTATCCCCTTTGTCCTGCTTTCTCTTATCATATTGATTCCTGCTCTGAGGGTTTCATTCTTACTAATCTTGAAATAATCCTTCTTCATGGCCGTATATACCGGGATGTCGTCCATTATCGGGTTCTTATATTCATCTTCGTGGGCAGGGGATTTGCTTCTATCCAAAACCTGCGAACGATAAATTGAGAGATTCCCACTAACAAAGTAACTTACCGTTGTTGCAAGCATTAAGGGTATGAACAGTGCATATGATCCTGTCATTTCTGTCCCCATTATAATAATAGCAATTGGAGCCTTAGATGCCCCACCGAACATTGAAATCATGGACACTATTATAATTTCATCCACGCTCAGATAAGGGAAAAAAATTCTGAGAGGAATTGCAATAGCTGCCCCTAGGAATGCTCCAATCACCAGTCCTGGAGCGAAGACTCCTCCAGAGCCTTCAGATCCTATGGTGAATGATGTTGCCACAGTTTTCAAAAAGAAAAGCACAATAAAGATAACGAACAAATCTAGGTACCCAGTTCCAAAAAGAGCCATATTCCCATCCAGCATCTGTTGAACCCATCCATACCCCAGTCCGAGTATTTCTGGAAAGAATATGGCGATTATCCCAACTATTGCTCCCCCGATTGCAGGTTTGGCATAGGGAGAAATCCTTTTTGCCATTGAAAATATTCTACTTATACCGTAGAATGTCTTTATATAAAATATTGCGGAGAGACCAGCAAAAAAACCAATTATGAGATATGCGATTAGGGACAGCGGGTGAAAAAAGCCTATTACAGTTGAAGTTGGAATTAGAAATATGGTCTTGTAGCCTGTGTAGTAACCAAAAATTGAATATCCGATCACCGAAGCTATTGTTGATGGAATCAACGCTTCTGTTTCGAAGTCCCTTTTATAAAGAATTTCTGTGCTTAGAATTGCTCCTCCAAGAGGGGCCAGGAATATACTTCCAATACCTGCCCCAATACCAGAAGCTACTGCGATACGGCGGTCGTGATCATCAAGATGAAATATATCTGAAAGAAAGGACCCAAATCCAGCGGCAATCTGCGCTGTGGGGCCTTCCCTTCCAGCACTTCCTCCCGAGCCTATGGTAATAGCTGAAGCAACTGTCTTTACCAGTGGTATTCTCTTTCTAATTCTTCCTGCATTGTTATGAAATGCACTGATCGCTGCATCCGTACCATGTCCCTTAGCTTCCGGTGCGGTTTTATTCAGAATAATAGCAACAACAATCCCTCCAATAATAAGCGATAGTGGAATGTAAAGATAATGAATATTCGGGGAATATTGATAAAACGATGTCCCTGCAAGCAATCCTGATCTTGGTGGGGAAAATCCTGTTAAACCTGTCAGAAGGTAAGTTGTTACAAATTCTATTGAAATGTAGAGAACAATTGCACCAAGACCTGCTATGATCCCAATCAGGGTACCAATAAGAGCCCATTTGCCCGATGCAGTAGACATCATTTTTGTGTAAAGACGAGATGCAACTGGAAAGCGGTTTGATGGGGACATCTTATTTTTCTCGATAAATAATTACTATTTACTTATTCTCTTTTAAGTGTTCAGTTCTGTTCTCTTCTATTATAACTTACCTTCTCCGGGAACGTGAGTAGAAGAATCGCATCTCCAATTGACTTGATCCATCTGAATGGAATTGAGATTGGAATGCCTTCACTTACGATACTGCTATTAGTATCCTTAATTAGCAGGCCATAAACATTGCCTCCCTCAAAATCAAGAATGACATCATATACATTTCCAACAAGCACTCCTTTTTCTGTATACACTGGTTTCTCTATTAATCCATCAGTTGAAATCATTGATTCACCTCTTACAATATTCTATGAAGGATTTGAACATTTCTGTACCGTACTGAGTATTTTCAACCTCTGGATGGAACTGCACACCAAACATTCCTTTCTTATCCGAGTAGAAAGCCTGGACCCTGCAGTTCTTGGAATTTGAGCACACAACAAAGTCGCTTGAAATTGACACTATTTCATCATTATGATTCTCCCATACCACGATCTCCGGTGGAATCTCTTTAAAAATTCCTCCCTGATTGAAAAAACTAACTTTTGTCTTTCCAAATTCCGGTACTGGTGAAGACCTGACCTCACCTTTGAAATGTAGGGCCATAAACTGAGCTCCTATACATATTCCAAATACTGGAACGGAAGTTCTGTCAAGAATATCCGAAATCTTACCCAGTTTTGGGATTTCATTTGTTATACTTGGGGCACCTCCAGAAAGTACCCAGCCATCAGAATCCTTGATATCATCAAAATTGATGTCATTGTCCACAATTTCTGATTCAACATCAAGTTTCTTCAGTACTTTCCACTCCTTATGAGTCCACTGACCACCATTGTCA
>JAKARU010000111.1 GCA_021819225.1 Thermoplasmata archaeon | reverse complement strand
GGATATGAAATTTATGGAAATCCTCAAATCCGATATGAAAAAATGAAATTTTAGAGATATCAATCAACAACAGAAAAGAAATCATCTTCATGCAGATAACAAGTTAATATTACTCAGTAGCAGGAATGCATGCTGAATTCAATTGTCCGTTCTGATCATTAGGTAATGACATTAAATACTGAAATTCATTATTTGAGCGTGGAATATTTCGTTGCTATAACTCCACCTGAAAAGTATGGAGAATCTATAATCAAATTCCAGAAGATGTGGCCAGGCAATACACTGCCGGATTTTGCAGAACCACACATCACAGTCAAATCCCAGGCTGGTCTTAGTGAAGATGAAATCTGGATGAATTCCATGAAGGCTGTATGTGACTCTTTTCCCAGATTTAGCCTGAAAATGAAAGGTATAAAATCCTTTGGAAGATCTGTCGTTTACCTTGGCATTGAATCAGACGGGATTAACGAATTGCATCGCAGGATTGTGGAATCAATATCTCCGGATCCTGAGATGGGAAGGAGATATTATGAACTTGACCTTTACCAACCACATCTGACATTGGGCTCCAAAGAATATGGGATGAGTGAAATGGACTTATCAGAAATGATGGAACTCGCAAATGAATATTTTCGTGACTTTCAGCCGTTTATTGTTGATTCGCTTGGGATATTCAAACTAATCGGGAATAAGTACCACAAAATCCGGCAAATGAACTTAATGAAAACCAGTTTCATATAAAACATCTGAATGCCGCTACATTTATCCAGTAACATGAAGCTCAGAAATATATTCAGTGCTTAATCGAAACAAAATGGTCGACATGGATAGGTTGACGTCTCACTTAAATTATAAGGTATGAGTAACACAAAGGGAGGGTTGTTCAAATAAATTACGTTTTTTCGGACCTTACACTGATGCCACCACAAAACTCCAAAAAAGAAGTAAAATTTCTATGTTGCCGGCCTATGGTGGGTCATCTTCAAGTTCCAACAGTAAAATTATATCGAGGTGATATCCTAGGATGCATATTTTTTAAAATCCCTTCCTCATTTCATCAGACATGTTCCAGATTCTCCCGCTTATATCGTCAGTCATTGAAATCTTTTCCATGGATTCCTCGAAACGTTCTCTTGTTTCTCTCCTGCCATAAGAAAGGTACTTCCCGATTTCGTGAAAAACATCCCACGGTTTCAACGTTAAATCCAGCATAGGAAACTCTGGTATCCATGAAACTTTAGACGCTATGTCTATCTTTCTCCTCACGATAGACACATTATTGATCAGCACGTCCCCACCTGACGGGCGCAATACACCGCTGGCAACCTTTATTGTGGTCGTTTTTCCTACCCCGTTAAGACCTGCAAATCCAACGATCTCTTCGCTTGATATTTCAAAAGACACATCATCTTTGAGGCCTCCTCCTGCCAAACGCTCTTGAAATGTGCCGCATTATTATTGACAACAATATAGCATGTAAAATTTCTTACTTAATTATTTTGCTATTTTCTAAATTCTGATACATTTACCGGGGAATCTGCAAAAGCAATCAAAATCGATGCTTAGTAATTCCGGATTCACACTCAATAGAAGACGGGCCCGCCGGGATTCGAACCCGGGTCTTCGGCTTCGAAGGCCATTAGGATATCCTGGCTACCCCACGGGCCCATTTATGATCAAGAGAAGTAATGATTTAACTCTTAATTATCTTCTCTATTTTCTCAAGATCCGTTTCTCTTTCATCCCGCTTCTCCACAAGGCATTTTGTGATTAGCTGGTAAAGTGGGAGATCGGCGAATCTTTCTATGCTCTTTATATCTTTCTTTATTTTTTCTGGTTTTCTGGATGTAAGGGCAAAGAATGCAAGGGCACCCAGTGAATAAATGTCAGAATCGATATATGATATTCCCTCCCTGAGCTGTTCTGGTGCAGAATACCCCTCTGTACCTATCTTGCTCCCCCTGATCCTTATCATGTCGGTATCTGACGACATTCTTATGGAAGTGCTGAAATCTATAATCTTTGGATTCCCGTCTGGCATCATAATAATATTCGTACTGCTCAGGTCACGGTGCACTATCCTGTATTTCCTGAGATATTTTAGGGCGTTTATCATCTTTGTGGCAAGGTTGATTGCAATTTCATACCCATAATCATTTTCCTCTACCTGTTGTTTCAGGGATATTCCATTTACTTTCTCCATTACCAGAAAGGGCTTTGACTGGTATTCACCGCTATCAACGTATTTCACTATGTTTGGATGAATGAGCAATTTCAGGTTTTCAATTTCGTTAATGACCTGTTCATTTAAAGGATCATCTCTCTTTGGGGCAAAATTCTTGGGAATCTTGACCACTATGTTCCTTCCCTGCGAATCAAAACCTTCAAGAATCTCTCCCATACCGCCACTGGCGAGGAATTTATCGATCTTGTACGTGTCACGGAAGCCTGTAATGCTTTCTATCTTGTTTTCCATTCTCTTCCCCTATTGCATCATTGTAAATCTGATTATCGTTTTGGTAGCATTTACAATTTGAGATAACACAGCCAAAAATCCAGATTCAAAACATGATCAGGCGAATAATTCATGCTGGCTGTGTCATGCAACGGAGGAGAACATAAGGTCAGATGTCAAATGGCATGAACTATATAGCTTTAGCACATTCTAAAATATGACCTATAAGAATTTGTTCAACTTTGCAAGGGAGGCAGAAGCCATCCTGATAATGAACGGCGGTGAAAATTCCCTGGACAAAACATTCAGATATATAACGCAATCAAAGGGTGGCCTTTTTGAAGGATCATTCATAGTTGCTAACCTGAATAATGCGACAATATATACATCAGTGCTGGAGGAGGAAACAGCGAGAAATACTGGCCTGGATGTAAAGATATTCCACAGCAGGAAAGAATACGAGGAAATGATGAAAGAGTCGCTAATGAACATAAATACTGTTGGCCTGAACTATTCCTCGCTTTCTCTTGAAAATTACAAGAACCTTCTCCGGATAATTCCGGACAAGGAATTTGTTGATGTTTCTGTCTCAATCTCCGAATCCAGGAAGATCAAGGATGCCACGGAAATAAAATACCTTAAAGAGGCAGCCAGGATTGCAAGTGAGTCCATTGAAAAGGTCTATGACTCCCTGAAGGCTGGAATGACTGAAAAGGAGGTTGCAGCCATTGTCGTATATGAGATGATGAGGAATGGTGCTGATGGGCCATCATTTTCGACAATAGCCGCCTTTGGTGAAAATTCATCCCAGCCGCATTATTCACCCGGAGAAAGGAAATTAAAAAAAGGGGATGTTGTCCTGATAGACTATGGAGCACTGTATAACGGCTACTGTTCTGATGTAACCAGAACTGCATGCTTCGGGAAGGCATCCGAAGAGATATCCGAGGTTTATTCCATCGTATACAGGGCACAACAGGAAGCGATGAAGATAATAAAGCAGGATGTGAATGGAAAAGATGTTGACCTCAGGGCCAGAAACATTATAGATTCAACAAAATACAAGGATACCTTCATACATTCACTTGGTCATGGAATCGGCCTGGATGTTCATGATCATCCCGCACTTTCACCCAATCTGGACTTCCCTCTCAAGGAGAATATGGCCATAACCGATGAACCTGGAATTTACCTGCCGGGAAAGTTTGGAGTTAGAATTGAGGATGACGTAATAGTGAAGAAAGATGGCTTTGAGCTGATATCCGGTGGGGCATCAAAAGAAATAAGGGAACTATGAAAGGACTTGAAACATTTCGCCCGGAGGTGTATTCAACAAGGCATATTGTTACGTCTTCGAGCATCTTTTCATCACTGTCAGGAAGCAGAATACTGGACTCAGGAGGTAATGTTGCAGACGCCGCCATCGCCACCAGTGCGGTTCTGGCAGTTGTTCAGAATAATCTATGCGGGCTGGGTGGAGACGCCTTCATCATGGGCAGGATGAGGGAAAAGATCTTTGTAATAAATGGCTCAGGCAAATCATCTCATAATTCATCGATAGATCTGTTCCAGGGCATGGGCATTAACAGGATTCCTGAGCATGGACCAATGAGTGCAATCAATGTGCCGGGGCTTGTAAAGTCGTGGATCGATCTCTGGAAGGAATACGGAAGCATGGAGTTTTCAAGTCTCCTTGGGGATGCCATCAGTCTGGCTGATAATGGGTTTCCTGTAACCTCAAATTATGTTAATTCCATCGGGGCCTCAATGCCGAATGCATCAGACATGGAATGGATTGAAACTTTTGGAAAGGGGGAATTGAAACCTGGACAAACATTCAGGCAGAGGGCTCTTGCCTCAACACTAAAGTCAATATCTGAGGACCCGGAGTCGTTCTATACAGGCAATCTCGCAGATAAAATAGATCGGA
>JAKARU010000110.1 GCA_021819225.1 Thermoplasmata archaeon | reverse complement strand
TCCGATCTTGATGGAATATGGAGAATCGTAATTCTGGCAATTTATGTAGCAGACCCTGATCCTGTCAGGGATTTTTTCACTAAGCTTGGACGTTACGAATTTCGTTACTGATGTCTTTCCAGTGCCAGTTTTACCATATAAAATGAGATGGGTTGACTTCATTCCCATAAGAAGTGAACTCATCGCATCCGCCATTCTTGAAATCTGTTCCTCCCTGTGAGGAAAATTATCCGGCTCGTGTGTTGCGCTCAATATGGAAAGATCGCCTTTAAGAGACAAAGATTCAAACTGGTATCTGTCAAATGGATTCACATTATTCACCGTTAATGGTTAGTAATCTCAGAAGGGTAAAAAGCATTTTTAATAACGAATTGATCAGGTATGGTGATCAGACATGGTTCAGTCCCAGTACGGCTTCATCTTTATTCCCAGCCGGGATGCGATTTCTCCTATCAGATACATGGATCCAGTCACCAGAATGAAGTCATAATTTTTTAAGGCGTATTCATAGGCTTCCATCGGGTCTGGCAGTACCTTGACTTCCTTGAATACATCCTCAGCAATGGACTTGAGTTTGAACGGATCAACACTTCTCTGTGGTTCCACAGGTGTTGTGAGTATTATTGAATCAGCGCATTTTGAAATGTTATGCAAGTATGAGTAATGATCCTTGTCTGATAGCATTCCCACAACAAGAACTGGCTTCCTTTTGAATATCTGAATCACTGAATTTGCCAGAGTAAGTGCAGCGGAGGGATTATGGCTGGAGTCAATCATGACAAGCGGGCTCTCATTGATTATTTCCATCCTCCCTGGCCACCTGGAATTTTCCAGCCCCCTCTCGATTCTTTTCCTGTCGGGGGGGTCAGGTAGATTCTCCATTGCACTTATCACGGTCCTGACGTTTTCCACCTGGAATGTACCCGCCATTCTCAGGTTTATATGATATTGTTCGTGTTCTGTCTCTACCTCCATTTCCGATCCACTTACCGTTGGAATAAATGACTTCAGGCGAGTATATTTCTGCGACTCGATTATCCTTGACTTTTTGAGAGATGCAATCCTTCTCAGTTCCCTTACTGGTTCACCTTTTGTCTCGCCAGTTACGACTGGAATTTCACTCTTGATTATTCCCCCTTTTTCCCTGGCAATTTCCAGAAGGGTGGTCCCCAGTTTGTCTGTGTGTTCATAACTGATTCTGGTAATTATAGAAATCTCTGGAATGATTATATTTGTTGCATCTAGCCTTCCTCCGAGGCCGACTTCGATCGATCCCCATTCCATCTTCATATCTTTAAAAAACTGGAATGCCATCTCAGTTGTAACCTCGAAAAATGTAGGATTCCTGTTTAATTTAAGATTGCCCGATATGAATTTCCTGTACAGGTCCATATAATTTTCTATTTCTGAATCACTTATTTCCCTATCCTGGGCAAAAATTCTCTCATTGAATCTAACAAGATGTGGCGAGGTATATAATCCGCAGGTATTGCCTTTTCTCAGTATGTTGAATGCCATATTGGCCACTGATCCCTTTCCATTTGATCCGGTTACGTGGATTGACTTGAAGCTCCTGTGGGGGAGTCCATAATCCTGATCAAAGTCCTTCATTACTGATAGATCATACTTAATGCCCTCCCTTTTCAGGTTGTATATGAAGTTGAGAATTTCGTTATTCAAGCAAGAAGGGAAGGTTAATCGCATATTTATTTTTTTAAAGATTTATCCTTCCTTCTCTGGCATATTTCATGAATACCAAGCTGGCAATATCCTGCAAGACTCCCATATACTGAAACGTCAAGGCGTTAAGAATATGCATATTTTAATAATGATAAAAGCGGTCCCACGACTGACTATAGAAAATCATTCTTAAACGATCGGAATAAAGGAACGCGGCACCATACTATTGCGGAATTCCCATAGAAACGATAGCTTATGGGTCGATATCCGGTATGAATAATTACATTGATAACTCTCCTTCCAGCATCTTTCAGGCGTGAATATGGCATCCTGTAACAGAAGTCATTCACAGCTTATTCCCCGAAACTTGATAAATCATTTGCCATGGATCTGGATCGCTTAAATGGGATTCCGGGAGATGAAATTCGATCTGATGTAAATAATTTGGATTTCCTGTGTTCTCACCTTGCCTCCAAAAGATCTTAATATGTCTTGCTACATTGATATTTATCCGGTCAAAAATGCGCCAATCATGGTATTTCATTCCGTTGTTGGAAAGTTCCCTGTGGCGCCTTGACAGACCACATTTCTTCTATATTGCATGGCCGGTGAATTCCCGGGTCAAATCATCGTAGCACTCTGTTGGAATGAAGATTGCTGCGTTCTATTTACATGACAAAAGATAAATGTAATTTACAATTAACCCTTAAATGGGAACAAAACACAGTTATCTGGATGATCACTATAGGAAGGAAGGCAAGGGTAAAGTAACATTTGTTGAATTTACCGACATAATCGTTGATGACAGCATCCTCTATCCCACATCATATGGCCAGCCAAATGATAAGGGAAAGATATCGATAGATGGGAAGGACTTTGAGATAGTTGATGTATGGGATGATGGCGATGGCATACACCTCATTTCGCATGACACATACCCACAGGACTGCAAGGGGAAGGAGATTCTGGAATATGTAGACTGGGATATCAGATACAATCACATGAAGTTCAGGACAGCAATGCGTATAATGGCTGGTCTTGCTTATAGTAAATTTGGGGCCACACATAGGATAAATCAGACGTATGAGGACTATGCCTGGATAGATCTTGAATTCAATGACATCACAGAAGAAAAAGTAAAGGAGCTTGAAAGTGAGACAAACGATCTTCTAGCATCGGGATTGAAGCCTGAATACTATTATCTTTCAAAGGCAGATTTCATGGGTAGGCAGGATCTGATGAATATAGTTAAATCAAAGGTTCCGGATATCCCGTCACTGAGAATTGTGAAGATCGGTAACCTTCCTGATCAGCTCGAAATGGGAACTCTCGTGAATGATACAAAAGAAGTAGGTAAGATCCGTCTAAAAACAAATCTTGTTAAAGGAAAGGTTGGAAGCAGGGTTAATGTTTATCTGGACTGATCCAGTTAGAAATTCTGGTAATCTGAACTGCAACTATCAGGATACCTAGAATTATGAGGGGAATCCCAACATAGTTGAGATACCCATAAATCTCAACATCCATTGGGGAGAGAACCATGACTATGACGCCTATATTCTGGTCCTGTTCTGATCGTTAACTACACTGATATAATATGAAGAGAATGGGTCAATACGGAACCTGCTATCATTTATGAACAGTTCATAATTTGTCGAATTTGTAACTCCTGAGATTTTTACGTTGTTGTAATAGATCGTTTTATCATTCAGATTTAAATAGGAACCTTCTGAATGGAGACTCCAGGAGATTCCTGAATATTCAGATTTTATTGTCAGAAATGTAAGATATCCATAGGAAAAGTCAAAATACGATGTGTTTAGCTCCCCACCCTTCGAGATCGATTCAAGAGGAGATACAAGTTTCTCATCCTGAACAAGTTCAGTCTTCCTGAAATCGTAGGCGATTGATGAAAATGCCACTGCGATGATGATCATAGCGACCCCTGCCACAATTATCCTGTTGTTCTTTTTTTTGAAGAAACTCTGAATTTTTCTGGACAGTGAGCGATCTTTCTGGATCACCGGAATCTGTTTCACTATTTGAAATCACAACTGGTATAATATATATATTGGGTTGAAACCCGGGTTCGATATAAAACTTACCCCATGGAAAATCTTAACTAATGATGTAATATCCTTATTCAGTAATCCGGAACACTGCTCTCGACGCAATGTTTAACGTCAAAGTTTCCCATATTGGGGAAGACTCGTGAATGAGATCATTCACGAATCAACGAAATGAAATCCTGGCAATTGGGGTCATGATGATATGATTAAGTTAAGAGGTGCTTGATATTTCAAGAAATATAAGGGAGATGATCAATCAGGTAGATAGGGCACTTGTAATTTTTATTCTCGGTGCCACGCTTCTGACCGGAATCTATGCATTCATGGAATATGGCTTATTCGGGAAGGGAACCGTGAAAACAGATGCACTAATCAATTTTGTCCTGGGGCTGAATGGGATTTTCTTAAATGTAGTAGTCTCCGGAGTCATATTTATTGCCATTCTGATCTTTTATCTTTACTATTTCCTGGTTGAGGACAGGAAGAAAAGTGTGAAAGAGGATAGCGGCAATATTTCGGAATTATTTTTCTTTATGTTTCTGTGGCTTACAGCAATATCCTCCATAACACCACCCGTGAATCATATAACATTCCTTTTCGGGGAACTTGGTTTAACGACATATTACGAGGAGACTGCAATTTATTTCTCAATCCTGGTCTTCATATCAGCAATTCTTTCTTTCACTGCCT
>JAKARU010000109.1 GCA_021819225.1 Thermoplasmata archaeon | reverse complement strand
AGCACTAATTCCATAATTCTCAGAACCATTCATGTTTGTTATGAACCATTGATCATATCCTGTTCTCATCCATTCCAGGTTCGTTACTGTACCATCACTCAGGTAACTGTTTATTCCTAGCAGATGAGTGCTGCTCTTCACAAATACGCTACGGCCGAATGGAAGCAGGAGGAAGGATGTGTTTGCATCTGATTTCATGGAAAACACTGAACTCTCTCCAGCTGAAGGCGAAACAAAACCGAATTCTGGATCAAGTACTCCATTCTGTACAGTTATAGGTGGTTCCGGTACCGTAAGTGACGAGTATGGATCAATGTAACTATAATTCTCTGATCCTATTATGTAGGCACCGCCAGGGAGGGGTATTTTTATAAATGTACCATTCACTCCAAATGTGAGGAAGGTACCAATCATGCCATTAGACGAGTTCAACAAAGACTTCAATTCAAGATAAGACGGGAATGAAGTGAGGCTGAGCTTAAGCTTACCTGAGATTTCATAATTCCTGAACAAACTCCCCGATTGATATGAAGAATACTCTGCTTCCACAAGAATATAACCGCTCCACTGGGAATTAGAATTCAACGTGAGATTCAATATCCCGTGTATATGGTATATGGGATCGCCAAGCTGGTCAGAAACTGTATATTGCTGTTCAATATCAACGGTTCTGCCCCCAGGTACCGGTTTGCCGCTTCTTTGATCTGTAAAATTAAGGGAGGAAATATTTACCACATTTTCCACACCTGAAAGAGCCACTGGATTATTCTTGAAATCCTGATCAAGCATGAATTCTGTGAAATTATACGCATTGATGGAGCCCCAACCAGTTACCAGATTATATCCGTATACTGCCCTGTAAAGTGCGTTACCTCCGTGATTGACGTTATAAAAAGGTTCCAGTGGTAGATAAACCTGATCAACACTACTGGTTGTGTACGATAGGTTCTTTACACTTGAATTTCCAAAAAATTCCTGATTTGCTACCTTATATATTGAAGGATTGAGATATCCCAGGTTTTGCTGCCCGTAGTGATTGAGAACCGCATTAATATCTGCTATTATTCCAGCTTCAGTCGGTGATGCAACACTTGTTCCCGCTACAGAGCATATGGATTGAGCCCCATTCACAGTAACGCACATAAGAGTGTTATTTGCCATTGATGCAATATCTGGAACACCGAGTCCTGCACCTTTTATAACATCGTTTGCTTCAGTATCTCTCTGCCATGCTGTTTCACTGAATACCTGACTTATTCCACCAACACTCCCGATTGGATCTACTGGAATCGTGAGCAGTTTTTCATATTCATACCATGCTGACTGGCTCTTTATGTGCAGGTTTCCACTTAATTCCAGTGTGGTGCCTCCTACCGACGTGATTCCGAAGCTGTCATAAGCCATTGAAGCAGGGAAGTTAAGGAAATCGTTTGTATAATTTGAATTGGCGCTATATTCTGAGCTGGCTGAATTATCTCCTGAATCACCACTGCTTGCAAGGACTGAGATCCCCCTTGCCTGTGCTTCCTGCAGATATTCAAACCATGCAGTATCATTGAACTCTGCTGTGCCCCATGAATTTGAAATCACTGAAACATTGTTCAGTCCCTTCTCGGTAGCATTTGGATTCAGTATGTACGCAAAGGCAGCGTTAAGGCAGGCTTCTGTCGGAGTGGGACCATAAACGTTGTAGATGTTAGACCCCGGTGCAAGGCTACCGATCATCTCAAGATCAAGTGTATTTTCGAGTGTTACACCTGAAGTATCATCATTTGCAGACTTTCCTGGATAAGCTGCTCCTCCTATGGGTACGCCATGTAATACTGAATGTGGCTCACCTGCAGGAATAGTAGAATTGTAGTAATCGTAAATATTGGAGGGATTGAAAGGACCAACTTTCTGGCCTGTACTGGTGTTTCCTGCCCATAATATTGTGGCAACTACCGTATTTGTTGGATATGTGACGTTGTAGAGAGGTGCGGTACAGTACGCGACCTGAAGATCAGAACCATACAGGTATTGCACTCCGGAAGTTACAATAGGCGCAGGGTAGCCATTCACATAGTTTTTAGCACTGGAATAATCTGTCCCGATCAACCGATGGCTCAGGGAGGCAGTCTGGGCTACCGGTTTATTGCTCAGGCCAGATATCTGAGAAACCTGGGCCTCTATTAAACGTGGGAGGGAAGGCATTTCCACGGCAAAATAATTAATCTCACCATTGCTCCTATTTTCCACTATTTGAGTTTGAAATATGCTGTCAATCGTATTCGAGGGGGCACATAACATCATAGATATTCTATCAGAATATGTTCTAACCTTCACATTACTGAATGTAGAAAAATAATCAATTGCCATAGTGTATATTCTGCCTGATACCGAGAAGTTTTCCGCAAACTCCCTCCTTGTCATATACCTGTGATAAAGCTTACTTGAGGAATCTGAAAGTTCAGTTAAATATGATTCCAGTCTGCTCTCATTCTGGAGCCTGAAAGTAATCATTACATTCATCTTGCCTTCATAAGATGTATTCGAAATATTTCCAGTTCTAACAATTTTGTATGGGACGTTTGTTCTTGAACCCAGTTCATTGCATAGAATTTCTCGTTCGTATGTATTTCCCTTAAAACCCGTTTCAGAAACCGAATTTTTATTAATTCCCTGATTAATGGATGTGACTGCGAAAGTAGAAAATACCATCAGGAATACTATCACTAATGAAATGACGAATTTTTTTCTGTGAGTGGGAAATGACATGCTTTAGTTTAATAGTGAAAAGTATGATAATAAGCTTTTCCAATCATTGAGCCGTGGTCCTGTTAGGACACCACTCATTGCCAAAAATAAACCTAGATCCTCCTTCTCGATCTCCTGTCAAGGAACAGGTAAGCAATCGACAGTAAAACAAGTGGAGAAATAAAGATAGCCGAACCAAGGGCAATTGTTGAAACAGGTGGATAATGTTCGATTACAGGTGGGATAGCTATGTATACAAAGTGATGAGTGCCGTTTACGAAAAACTCTATGGGAAATGTAACTGTTCCTGAGGAATAGTCTACCTGCACTGTGGCCAAATAACTACCATTTGAAAGTTGCATTTCTATAAACTTTCCGTCCGCTCCCATAGAAATACCGTCAGTGCAAATTTTCCACGGTGTTGTGTTTGAATATACATCCCTTTCAAACAATACAGTGTAGAGAACTCGCCTAAAGGCTATACTCAGGTTAGTTCCGTTTTCACTCACATTTATGTTTCCACTTATGGAGGAGTTGAAAATTTTGTTTGAAGATTGTGCCGTATATTGATAAGAGCCCTGTGGAACCATTGATGTGTATGTATTCGAAGAGATGGGACCAGAATGGATTGAGGTTGTTAGGTTTAAGAACCATGTGGTACCAGTCTCCAGACCGGTTTCTCTTATGCTTACTGGGTATTCTGGTTTGAGCACAAGTATGGATATGGTTCCCTGTGATGGGTCAGTTAGCAAAATATCTCCGTTGTCCCTTGAAAATGCCAGGCACTTCTGATTTGAGGTCGATACTATGTAGTAAGACGGAGTTTCAATATTACTCTGGAAAATCAGTATTTTTCCATCATATGTCATGTAGAAAACCTCCCCGTTCAGGGGATTGTTAAACAGCATTCCACCCAGTGTATGCGGTGTATTTATGTGAGATAATTTTCCTGTGGATGGATTGAATATAGTGAGTGAAAAAGATCTGTTTGAAATATATACCTGATTATTTGCAATGCAGTAAAGCAGGTAATATGGATTATTAATATTCAGATCCGTTATGCTGGCATTAGCCTTTCGAGTGTGAATTATGTAAACCTTATTTTCAAGCTCATTGGCTATGAACAACTCTCCACTTTCTGGATCATATGATAAAGAGGTGACTCCTTTTCCAGTTTTATAACCATAATTTACAATCCTTGAATTCATTCTAACCACAGAGATATTCCCTGACAGGTAATTGGAAATAAAGGCTGTTCCATTTTCCGGGTTGAACACTATATCTGAAGGATCTTCACCAACGTTGACATTATACAGGACTTTGTTGGTTAATGGAGATAAAACAGTAACACTGTCAGATAAAGAATTTATAACATATATCTCTCTGTTAAAAGGATTAATCCTCATCAGTTTAGGAGATATCTGAACTGGTACTATTGAAACTATGTTGAAATTACTGCTATTTAGAATCAGTATATCATTCCTGTATTCCTGAGTTATGTATATGTATCCATTTAATGTGCAGTAAATTGCTGAATATGGCGAATATGTTGTATTGATGGTTTTTATTATTGAGAAAGTTGAAAAGTTGAGAAACGAAAGACTGCATGAAACGAATTCGTTAATGAAAATGAGGTTGTAAGAAGGAATGAGAGTAAATGAAACCGGAAAAGATGAAACATTATACATATTTCCCATGGACATTGTTGTAAGGTTAAGATAAGAAAAAGTGCTTGATATGGAATCCGACAAGATC
>JAKARU010000108.1 GCA_021819225.1 Thermoplasmata archaeon | reverse complement strand
TGTCTATGAGGCTTGTAAGAGTTGGTTTCGAGGCCTGGAGAATCCCTGCAAGCATTGTCAGGCTTTGTGGACCCTTCTCATCTATTATGTGAAGAATGAAGAAGGCAGGCCTGGAAATGTTCTCCTTTCTGAGATAATATGTCTGTAATGCCATTAGATCGCCAACAAGTTCTTTCCAAGCCCTTTTAATCATGGTCTTTGCAGGATCAACCTTGGATTGAGACATTTTTATCGCACCTGAATTGGTTTATAATATATAACTATTAGGCTTACTTAATAGTAAGTGTGAACTAACTATATTGAATCTTTCAAATTTAATAAGATACTGTCATGGTTCAAGAGCATAAAATGACGGAGTTGGTTCCAATTTTTCAGCTCCGAGGAGATTGCCTAAACTGCTTATTTCACGGACAAGACCCTTCATCAAGTCATTGGTAACCTTATATCCCATTTCATGATGGAAAGATATTATTTTCAGGGATCGCGAATTCCGGTCCATTTTGGGTTCTATCCTTCCAACCAGACTGCCATTGTGAAGAACAGGCATTGAGTAATAACCGTACTTTCTTTTATTTTTTGGCACATACATTTCCAGTCTGGCGTCAAAGCCAAAGAGTGTCATTGTACGTTTTCGATCATGTAGCAGGTTATCGAAAGGCGAGAGAATGGCGGTCCGTGGTTTCCATAATCTCTTTATATCATGCAGTTCCTGAACGATATTTCTATGTATATACCAGGTCTCCCTGCTTTTAATACCATCAATTTCGATTTCTTTTATTTTTCCAGTATGAACGAGTTCGTCAAAAAGCCTTTCCTTGGTATCTTTGTCGCCTAATTGATGATACTGTAGAATCTGTCTCTTTGTTCCAGTTCCTAACGAAATGGCGGATCTTTCTATCAGTTTTTTTGTTAACTTCAGTATGCTTTTCACATTATTCTGAGATGAGGCAATTTTGAATGGCGGAGGACCCCATATTTTCTGATTTGCATTATCCCTACCAATTATCCATATATTTCCGTGATAATATAATCTTTCAAGAAAGAGATTTACTGTTCTCTCGTTTCCCCATCCAGTAATCATGGTTCCGGAAGGCTCAATCTCAAACATATCCCTTGACAAAACACTATGCTTTTCCCTGATTATCTTTAAGGTTTCTGCAATCTCCTTTCGGTTTTCTTTAAGGAATGAATCAGCACCTCGCTTTCGATTGTTCATTATCTTATACTTAATCAGTGGAAGGTCAATTGCATGAACTATAGAGGCAAAACCGGTGTAAAATTCAACAAGTCTTTTTTCCCTATATATAAGATCGAACAATTCATCTATTTTGAAAAGACCAATCCTGCTCCATAATGTAAGGATATGACTCCTTTCAACATACCTTACAGGATCAACCTGAAGGTGACATATATCATAGATAATCTGCTCTATCATATCCCTCGCAGATCTAAAATTATTGTTATTCCATGGAGAAAGATGTTGCCTGTAAATAACAAGCTTTCTAATGTCTTCAAGATGAGAATGCAATTTATCAGTTGACAATTATACAGTATTCAAAGGGTAAATATTATAACATCAGGAGGGACAGGTATATTTTTAGGATTAGCGGATAGAAATTATTTCTCTCTTTTCCTGTAACCAGGAATGTCTTTTGGTTCCCATGTGCCATCATTCTTCCTGAAATATCCCTTCTCATAATTTCTGTCGAAATCATCCGGCCTTAATGCTGTTCCATCTGGAATGATCGAACTCCAGCCATGCCCATGTAGAAGAATTTCACCATGATCTGGATAGTGAACAACTTCCTTTGTCCTGGGGTCTGGATAGGGGTGCACCTCAATATCAAGGATCCTGACTGAATTTCCCTGATCAGCAATTATCTGGCTTGTCAGATCTGGTCCAGTAGGTTTAGATATAAGATCGCCCCTTTTCACTACCCTGGATTTGTCATTCATCCTGAGTGTAGCAGATCCTTCGATTATTAGATAAAACTCATCTATGCTTGAATGCGAGTGAAGCCTTGCTGATACCTGTCCTGGACCGAGGAACTCGACGGTTGCAAATACTCTGCTTGGGCCAAGTAAGGGCATTAGATTTCTGAAGCTGAATCCCTCACCACTCAACTGTGAGGCTTTTTCAGACTCGTCGAGGTTTTCATCATAAACATTTGTCAAGGGAAACATCCAGTGATTTGCATTGGAATTTTTTCCGTCGTCAATCATGACCTCGTCAAACCACATTGAAAGTATCCGTAATATAAATTGCAAGGCCGAATCCTCAAGATCTGGTATCCTGAAAGATGTCTCTGATCTCTTATCGAATTTCATGAAACCTGCTTTGTTACCCAAGGTAACCCACAGCCAGTTTGTGAATGGATAGAGAAGATCACTATAATGCGGATGTTTTCCGTTTCCTCCGGGAAAGAAAAGTTCCCAGGCAAGATCCAGGCGAACCTGTTCGCTTCCTCGATCGCTTTTTGTCAAAATTGCTTTCATTGTAATTCTATCTTTAACCAATTATTAAAGATTCACAGTGGGAACTTTTTTAATGAATGCATGACCTTATAATCAAATCCTCATTGAAAATTTTCTTTTGAATCCTAATGGAATGTAAAGTTAATTAGGCGTGTTTTGATCTTTGAATGTGCGTGAGGACAGTTTCTTTTTCAAAAGCGGAGACCTCAGATTAGAGCGACTCTTTTACGTAATGTTCGGCATTGAAATTCTCATTTTTCTGATAGTTTCTGCGCTTCCAGCGGTCAATCCAACGCTACTGATTGAATTTAAACAGGAACAGTCGACCATTGATACACAGTCTTACTTTCCCATGTTCTTATCAATATTTCCAAGTAACCTGAGAGTTGCAACACTGGAATTCATACCTGCGCTTGGAACATATTTTTATCTTGATTCAATTGTTGTAACATCATATATACTTGCACTTGAAGGAACATCGATAGGGGTTTCCGGAATTTTCCTATTCCTGAGTCTTGCGCTTCTTCCACATACATGGCTGGAGATACCGTCATATGCAGTGGCAGCCAGCACTAGCATATACCTGCTCTATTATCTGATCAAAAGGAGATCAGATCTGAGGCAAAAGGCAAAGAAGATATTTTACATGTATCTATTTGTAGTTTTAGAGCTCGCAGTTGCCGGTGCCGTTGAGTCAGCTGAAATTGTGTTTGAAGAAAATTATCCACCTCCGGCCAACATTGAATATCCGCTTCTCATGTGGCTACCCTCTATACCGGCAATTATATTTCTTATTATATTGTACAAAAAGATCAATCGTGCAGATTATGGCAAATTGAATGATATCATAGAACAGGCGGAGCTTCAGGCTTAATTTTACTCAAATACATAGAGATGAAAATTCCTGTTAATTGGTATTGTTTTGATTCCGATGCCATATAAATAAGAGGTTTTTCTCACTATTCCATTGCTAAGAGAAAATCTGTTTATAAATTGTCGTAATTAGGAAGAACATGACTAAAATGGTTCATATCTGGGAAGTGAAATGCAAATACTGTGGCACCCAATTCGAACACGTATTCCGGGCGAGTGACATGTTGAGACCGCACATCTTCAATGACCTCAGGTTCAAATGCATTAAATGCGGTAAGGTGGGGTATGATCCTGTCAGAAGCATAGGAAAAATGACACTCGAAGAATGGCAGGAAAAGCATCCAGAGCTGAATCTGGAGGATCTCCCGGATTATTCTTATATTGATGATTCGGGCACTGATTCCAGTGTTTCCTGATATGATATATTGTAAAGGAAATAGACCTTAAACGAAAAAACTATTTACAAAAACTTGATCTCATTTTGAAGAAACATGGCGATTTTTAGACGTGAATATGATAAGGAAAAGGGTGTAGCAACTTACCATTGTGATGAGCATGGGTTCAAAGGATCTGATCCCGCCCACGTTGAAGAACACCTGAAGCTACATGGAAAATCTGCTGCAGGCTTCTGGAAGAAAAGACATGATCACGAGAGAAATGTCACTGTTTATCACTGCGATCACCACGATTTTGAATCGTATGATCCAATGGAAATAGAGGAGCACGAGAGATCCCATGCTCTGTTGGCCGGCGGTGGATGGGGCGTTCTCTAATATTCTATTTACTATAAACTATCAATAATTTTTCACCTTTCTTTTGGCATGTTACCAGACTCGTTTCTATAAGCGATTCTATTTCTTTTGAGACTTGCAAAATTGTTTTGATGAATTAGAACTTTTCAAGTAATGAGTCCATTCCCCTGACAAGACCATTTATCTTCATTACTTCCCTAGCTGCGATTAAAGTACCTTTGATATATGGTTCAGCACCGCTTCCGCCCTCAAACCTTATTGTTAATCTCTCGTCTGGGTTTCCAAACATGACCTCCGCTCCGATTATGTACCCGGGCAATCTGATGGAATGTGTCTGTATTCCATTAAGTGAAAGACCCCTGCTTTGTGGATAACCCCTTGTGCTCTCAACAGCTATCTCG
>JAKARU010000107.1 GCA_021819225.1 Thermoplasmata archaeon | reverse complement strand
ACATATTCCCCATGAGGGTAAGGAAGGAATCAACAATCAGGGGCATGCTGTTCATATTCTTCATATCCCTCATAATAAGGACAGCACTCATGAGGGGAATGATCTCATCAGGCCTCATGAAGGAGTATTCCCTGGAGAGGATGCTCCTGGAGCTGGAAAAGTTCCATGTCATTGAGGACCAGAATGGCAATCTGACAGAGCTTGAGAGGACGAAGAAGCAGAAGGATATCATTGACGCCCTGGATAAGATATCGTGGTGGTAAAACCAGGGAGTTCAGGTTAATAAGCCCGCTTCCTGGCATCCATTCCCCTAAATATATTAGAAAAATTCAATCCCACTCCATGGAAACAACAATGAGCCAGTCTGCCAGCATAAAAAGGTTTATTGAACTGGTTGAGGTGGAATAACCTCAATCACGTCTGAAAAATTGATGAAAACCTTCCACTTTTCAAATCTTCTAACCGCACCAAAAACAATTTTTGAAAAATCATGGAAGCTGCTTTTGGGAACCACAAAGGCAAAATTGAAGCTCTTTCCCACGAGTTTTTCAGGGGCACCAAGTATTGGAATCTCAAATCTGTCGGCCTCCTGGCTAAAATAATTTATGAGTTCATTTGTGAAGGTTGCCTCATATATGCGATCCTCAGCTGATACCACCTTTACGTCATCCCTCTTGCTCAGGAGGTTGTTTGCATCCTTGAAAAGTGCCCTCGTTTCAGAATCTCCAATCTTACGAATCTGCCTGTTCCACATGACTCCCATTGAAAGAATTATCGGATCTTTTGTTATGCTGAGAAATTCCGGGGGAATTGATGCGGAAAGTTCAACATATTGCAGATCTACGGTCCTGGCAATGTTCCTGAAACTGTCCAGGAACCCGTTGGCATGACCAAGAAAATCTATCTGGAGATTACTCAGGTTTTCAGACATCTCTGTAATTATCTCTGTAAGTCCCTGCAGGTCAACCCTGTGAAACCTGAAAATATATTTCACCCTGTAACTCTTCAAGAAGATTGCATCCATTATGGTGGAATTCAAAGCCATGATTTTCTTGTGGAGCTGGAACATTTTCAATCCAGTTACGTCGATTTTATCCGAAAAATAATAATCCTTCATATTAACATTCTTGATTTCTTCTGAATTTTTCTGCCTCCTTCCATTTAGCACCAGGATCCCACTATCTCCCTTGTACCTTATCCTTCCCACAACATTGTATTCTGAGCCTCCGATTCCACTTACCTGTTCCTCAGAGTCAAAGCTAAGCTCGCACCTAAAGTCAAGAATTTTTTCGAAATCCTTTATTATCATGCATGGACAACGAATACATGGATAAATATATTTATAGATCATTCGTGTTCTTTGTACAATAATTCGAAGGTGTTTTCTGAGGATGAAATTTAATGCTGAAAAAATACTGGAAGTGATGGAGGAATACGGCGTAATAGGTGACGAGGACTATGGAGGTGATGGGAGTGACGGTGAATTCGTATTGCTCGGAATCATTTATGGTATATTCATATCCTCTCATGAAGCGATATCCCGCCTCAGGCGTGAAGATATGGAGATTTTCAAATTTGGGGAGTTTTCTTATGTAGTATGGCTGCGGGAAGATGAGGAAGTTGATCTAGATGATGTTGTTGAATGGGACTCTATTCCTGCTGCGATGGAAGGACCCTTTACTGACAGTGAGATCCTCGGTCTTATAAACGGTGGTTCTATTTAGAGTCCCGGTAATCGAATAGATTTAATAGCATAATATCAATTCATGCTTTAATGAAAGAAGTATATAAGGAAGATTCAGCAGTGAGCGAGATTATTGGTGCTATTCTTCTCTTTGCAATCGCAAGTGTCCTCCTGACCTCATTCATATTATGGTATGTGCCAAGTACGGGTACAAATAACGATATTGCGTATCAATCCGCAACCCAGCAATCCTTTTCTTCACTGGATTCTAAGATGCAATCCAGTTCATTTGTTCCTGGGAAAGCAATTTCCCAATCCTTCCCGTTAGGAATCAGCGGGACGCCTCCATTTACACCAACACAAAGCACTAACCTTCATTATTCAAGCGATTTTAACGGTTCGATGTCTTATAATTCAACGGTAAACTACTTTGTGACTAATACAACAAAGACAAGGATAATTGCAGCAGAAGCTAATACTTCGACCTCAAGTATATTGTCAAATACAAAGGTTAGTGCGGAATTCACATATTCAATCATATTCAGGGAAATCGGTCTCAAATCCGGATTTTTCTGGACAGTCCAGTTAGGCGGGGAGCAATTATCAGCAGGTTCAACCGGTCTAACGGTTCCAAGTATAATCTCATTCACTGAACCAAGAGGTACATTTGAATATCAGATTTCTGCCAGTAACGCATCGTATAGGCCTTCTCCCTCATACGGGAGTGTAGTAGTAAATGAAAGCAGCGTTATATTGCCCATATCATTTTCCGATTTTGATGTAAACGGAGTTGTTGCGGCAGCTACTGGTCCAGTTGGAAATATAAACGACATAAACGAAACAAACTTTGTGGGTGTCGTCGAAAGTCAAAATGTTTGCGACGTTACATATCCTAGTTATTGGCTAAACTATAGTTACCAACTCCCCGCTCCAGGTGGTGGGGAATCAGGTTTTTATGCGCTAGCTTCTCAAGAATTTTATACACCGACTCCAAATACGCCAGTCAACTTTGTTAAGTTTTATATTGAACCAAATATGGTATACTATGAACAATTTTCTCAAGGATATGCGCACATAGTAGTGAATATAGGTTCCTCTCCATTTCAAAATAACAGCAAGTATCCGTTCATATATTACAATTTAACAAGGTCAGATATTTCGAATCATTATTCAGGTATCGTCACATTAAAGTTTCCTGGCCATGGTATAACATTAGGCACAACTGGTCCATATTATCTTAATTTTTGGGAAGCGGTAAATGAAAACACATCATCATCTGGTAATGGAGGAGGAGAATTATGTTATGAAGGTAGTGCCGGCTCTCCACATCAGGGGTGGGGATACGGTCCTAATGAATTCATAGGCACTATTACCAGTCCAACTCAAGATATAGGAACAGGGGCAGCCTATGATTTCGCTACAACAAGTAAAGCGGAGGGAGTATTTAATGGAGGATTTTTTGGTAACTATTATAGCTACACAGAGTTTTTTATCTCTCACGATGCCATATCTTCAAGTTATAATCCCTATTATTTCCTGTTGGGGTATACACCTAATGCTGCAGCATCAAATTCAACAGTAGTGGTAAATGAGGTTGGTTTGCCTTCTGGAACTGGATGGTATGTTACAATCAATGGAACTCAGAAGGAGAGTACATCTTCAAGCATAGATTTCAGTCTTGGGGATAATTCTCAATATTATTATCAGATACCATCAGTGGGGAATTATGTTGGAAACATATCTTCTGGATATATAACAGTGAATAAATCCATAGTTTATCTCAATATCACATTTACTCTTCCAGTAGGTCCGGTGCCTTCTAACTGGGGTACTTCAGATTATGCTTTGCAGAATTTCAATGTCACAACTCCACAGTATATCAATTATATCACTCTATATCTGCAGAATTTTTCAATAGTCCCATCCAATTATGTAAATGGTAATATACAAAATAAAATAAATATTACAATAATGAATGCAACAAACAGTAATGTGATGGTATCGATTTATGATCAGCCAATAGTTTCAAGTGGGTGGCATCAGTTCTTCTTTGATGAGCCAAAGGGCATTTTATTCAATAAGGGAACCTATGAGATCAGGGTTCAGGATTATGGCGGAGATCGAAACGAGATAGGATGGGGTTTTACAACGTCAGGCGGTTTTGACAGTTATATGAAATCTCAGGAATCAAACCAGCTTATTGTAGAGAAGAATGTCTGGAAGCAAAGTTCTATAACCGCCTACTATGGCGGTTTGGGAACACAGTTCACAGCATCAAATCAAGTGTTCGTTTTCGAAATAGGATACTTCAACGTTACCACCGCCTACCATTACTATAACTATACGGTAACTGGGAATGTTAAATTTAGTGGGGCAATTTCCTCAGGGGGTACAACTCAGTTTGTCATCTCTGAAACATATTCCCTGCAGGACGGGATTCTTGTTACAGCAGGAAAAGGAGTAACTTTTGTAACAGTTAATCCGTTGCCAATCGAAATTGTTAATTCTTCCCCCTATGTTTCACTGTCTGCCAAGACGTTCAATATGTCAATGGCTAACAACACTGCCACATCAGTGAGCGGTTCAGGAAGCACTATTATTTCAATGAGTGAAAGTTCACAAACCGGCATTCAATATATAATGGGCAAGGACTATAACTTCAACAATTCAATAGGTCAGGTAAGGGGAATTAAACTAAATCATTTCACCTACAAAGTTAACAGCAAATATGCAAATTACTGGGCAGATACCTTTTTTGCAGAAGTAGAGGGGGGAAACCCACTTTACAACTATTCAAACTTCTACTATCTGGGTTCTTCCCACGGTAGATCGGAA
>JAKARU010000106.1:540-4541 GCA_021819225.1 Thermoplasmata archaeon | reverse complement strand
TACAACGGCTGGTCTCTTTGGACTCACAAGGCGAGACACTATCGTCTGAGCCGTTGTGACATACTCTGATGCAACCATCAGTGCATCAATTGCTTCATCAGGAGCAGAACCGTGCCCGCCTTTACCATGAATTCTTATCGTAAATTCATCTGCATTGGCCATAGCCTCCCTGTAGAAGAATGCAGCTTTTCCACTTTCGAACCTCGTGAAAACGTGCTGGCCAATGACGTAATCAACGCCTTTTAGTGCTCCTCCGTTGATGAGATATACCGCGCCTCCTGGAGGACGCTCTTCTGCCCTTTGGAACAAGAGTCTTATAGTTCCATGTTGCTCCGCTCGTCTAGTAACAGCAACTTTTGCAAGACCCAAAAGCATAGCCATGTGCGCATCATGACCACAAGCATGCATTACCCCTATATTCTTCGATTTGAAAGACACTTCAGTTTCTTCTGTGACAGGCAGCGCGTCAACATCTGCCCTGATAGCTACTGTTTTCCCAGGTTTCTCACCGACTATATCAGAATATAGTCCACCTTCCTTTATCTCATGAACTTGTAACCCAAGGGTTCTAAGTTCGCTCTTAATTCTTTCAAGTGTCTTATCTTCCTTGAAGCTCAGCTCTGGATTCTCGTGAAAAAATCTGCGCATTGATACTATATATTTTTGGATCCCTTCGTTGACGACTTCTTCTGCCATTAGGAGGTGTATATTTCGTAAGTAAAAGATTTTTCTCATTTATTTGCCTAACAAAACCCCAATAAACGCGAAAAATAGTAATTCAACATAGGCTGTTAAGAATCTAAATAACTCAAAGGTATGGTCTTCGCTTTTTCGTAGTCATATCGTGTGTCAATATCGAACAGATACGTTTCATCTCCCACCTCAACAAGCGAAACCTTCGTTGTATTGTCGTGAATAAGGCTTTTTGCACCGGTATCGCCTCTAAGGAGAAGTAATTCTCCATAAAATTCGTGAGGGAAGACAGCGGGATTTCTCGGAGATCCCATATATGAAGCAGATACAATATTTTCTGGATGACTATCCTGCGTCGAAATTAGAGCCTTAATAAGGGTCGCGTTAAAAAATGGTTGATCACCATTGATTATCAAGATTCTACTGAAATCATATCTTAATTTCTTTACAGCTGAAACTACAGAAGACGACATGCCGTAGTTGTAATTTTTGTTAATAATATAATTTTCATTCGGGAAATAAGCTTCAAGTTCACTGAGAATTTCTGGATTTGTAACAAGGTACACATCGTTAATTCCTGATTTTTGCACATGGCTAATCACATACCATAACACTGGTTTTCCATGAAGATCCGCGATTAATTTGTTGCTACCAAATCTCTTCGAGATTCCGGAGCATAAGATAATTGCGGATAAGTCTCCCAAAGAGCCTTTTTTGATGCTCATGGAAATACATGATGTCAACATTGCATATTAATCATTTAACTGTGAAATATAATTATATTAATTTATATAATGATCCATATGAATAGTTCTGTCGTAAATATATGTGTCAATCTGACGATCTCATTAAGATAATTATTATATAATAAATGTAAATACGCTTGATAATGTCTATCAGTGAGCTTAAAAGAAACGTGTTAAATAGAAAGGAGATTCTTTTCCAGGGGGTTGCAGGATCTGCGCCTGCTGGGGCTGCCGTTGCGACGATGACAGGTGCAGCACAATACTCACTGGGTGCATTACCTCTTGCAGCTTTAATTGCTTTTTTTGTTGTGCTGTTGAACGCGTATATAATCACAAGAGTTTCCAAGCGGGTTGCCGGATCTGGTGGATACTATGATTACAGCAAAAACGCCTTTGGTGCTGTGACTGGAGCCTTCACTGGGTGGATGTACATCTTATATCAAGTCTTTGCAATGGCATTTATCGCCATGAGCATATCAGTGTTTCTACCAGCATTGCTTTCGGAAATTTTCGGCATCAATCTTCCATCCTACGCATGGGTACCGCTGTTACTGGTTTCTCTGCTTTTTGGATACTTTGTTTCTGTAATTGGAATAAAACAGTCTCTCAAATACGCAATGGTTATGGGCACACTTGAAATATTAATAGTTGTTTTTATAGGATTGTTCATAGTGCTATCAAAGCCGTCAGTCAACACTATTGAAGTGTTCACGCCAAAATTTGCCTCTGGCGGTCTAAGTGGTGTTATGCTCGGCGTACTCTTTATGTATACTGCATTTTCCGGGTTTGGAGCTATGACCCCTTTAGGAGAAGAGGCCAAGAATGCAAAGAAGATGGTTGGTGACATGATTCTTCTTTCCTCAGTTATTTTAGGTCTTTTCTTTATCTTTGCAGCTTACGCTTTTACAGTCGGTTGGGGACCATTGAACATGTCGACATATGCGTCTAATCTGGTTCCAGGTGTTATCCTCACAAAGAACGATCTGGGTATGATAGGAGCAATAATCCTCACGATTTTTTATGTGAATAGTATCTTAACGGACCTGGTTGTATTTTTCAACAGCTCGTCAAGAATTTTAATGACATTGAGCAGGGATAATGTACTTCCATCTTTTCTTTCGAAAATACATGATAAGCATAAAACCCCCCACATTTCGGCAGCAGCAATAGGAATAGCAGCTGCAGTAGTTTCAATTGTTGGAACCGTCACCATAACCGGTTTCAATGCTTGGTTGATGGCAGGTGTTGTTGCTACTCTTGCACCGCTTCTGGTTCATGCAATTGCTAATGCTTCCCTTCCAGTACTGAACAAAAGGGCCACAAAGAAGCTTGGATTCATTAACGTGTCCTACCTATAGTTGCAATAGCTATACTTGGTTTCATATTTTACGGAACGTTCATATCGATCGACGAGGCTGTTGTCATAGGTTCTGTAGTATTCGCTATATGGGCTGCCTTTGGAATTATTGTTTCCATTCTGAGACGAAAGAGCTACGCATTCAGTTTAGAGCAAAATTCTCTTGCCGTGGAAAGTGAATAAAATTCATGACATTAGATCAATACAAAAACAAAGAAATACAAAGATGCTTTCATTCTTTTAGCAATAGAAAAAAGATGACAGCGTGGCAGAGCATACCATTGAATAACAGAGGTGATTCATATAGGTAATAACTTTGATATTTCAGAGAGCTACATAAAAATATTAGGCATAAAGATATATTATAAATTCTTCAAGTCAAAAGAAGAAAAGGCAGTCCTTATGACCATGCACGGGGGGCCTGGCATGTCTCATGACTATATGCTTCCTGTTTCTGATCTTGCGAGCAATCAGATATCTGTGTTATTTTATGACCAGTTTGGTTGTGGAAGATCAGAAGAGCCCCAGGATTTATCAAAATTTTCAATTGACTATGGGGTTGATGAAGCAGAAGAAGTACGCCGAACGCTATTCTCTGATAGGAAAGTGTTTCTTCTAGGATCTTCATACGGAGGAGCTCTTGCTCTTGCATACTCGTTAAAACATCAGGACAAACTACACGGCCTTATTCTTTCTGGAGCTCTTTCTTCTGTTCCTTTCACAGTAATGGAGATGCATAGGTTAGTTAACGAACTTCCTGACTGGGCCAAAAACGCGATTAACTCGAGTCAAGCAGGCGATAATACCAGTCCTGAATACCAGAAAGCGATAGATCTCTTTTACCATAGACATTTCCTTAGACTCGAAAACTATCCAGAACCTGTTCTACAGTCATTAAAGTACGCAGAGGAGCGTAATGTATACCGAATAATGAATGGTCCAAACGAATTCACAATTACTGGAACGATTTCTGGATGGGATATAACAGAAAAAATTTCATCCATAAAAATACCAACATTGATCACGGCTGGCGAATATGATGAAGTTACGCCAAAGATTGCAGAGATATTGAACAATAAAATAAATGGGTCTAAACTGATTGTGTTTAAAGGATGTTCTCATCTCACAATGTGGGAAAAGAGAAGTGAATATAATTCAACACTTGCAGAGTTTATTCTTTCAACTAAAAAATAAAAGAATCTACT
>JAKARU010000106.1:0-530 GCA_021819225.1 Thermoplasmata archaeon | reverse complement strand
GCTAATTTCCCACTTACGTTTGCTTCCGCTGCCCACTTCATGGTTGTCTGGCCATTTTCTTCGGCTAGATCTGCTGTGACTTCCATGTCGAGATTGCCACTTGAACTAACACCGTTGCCAACTAACTTAGCGTGTGAAGGTGACTGTGCCTCTTTTACAAGCATGTGCATCTTTACCTCGGTTTTTATGAAGGCAACCCCTACCTTCAGGACAATTGTATAATCTTCTGGTGATGTTATCTCGATTCCTTTAAATCCCGGCATACAGGAAGAGACTTGATTCGGGTCCATCAAAAGATTGTACAGCTTTTCTCTAGGCGCTTTTACCTCAAACGTTCCATCAAAGTGCATATTATTATCTCCTTTACTATATCGCAAATTTAATAATAAGGTTTCCTGAACCGATAAAAAGCGAAAAAAACATTATAATTTGATTGCGCTATTGGTATCGCGATAAGGAAATGCAATAATCCTTCCGGTATCTAAAAAAAAGAGAATATGGTAGAAATGTTAGATGATTTCGCTTTTCCA
>JAKARU010000105.1 GCA_021819225.1 Thermoplasmata archaeon | reverse complement strand
AAGAATGGAATGACAGTTCTCGCAAAAAATTCAATTTTGAAGTATGGATCTGAATATAATCCCAATGGAGTATAATTATTTACGTAATGACTTACAAAGTCAGCCCTGTAGTACAGGAAAGGGAGAAGGAAGACAATCGATGAGGCTATCAGAACAGTAATTTCATTGATAATGGGTCTGACTTTAAGCCCTTCTTTCCTGAATTTTTTAACTATTTCGATCAGTACAAAGAGAAATATAAGAACTGGTGCCATGAAGTCCGTTATTGTAGCCAGGAATGCCATATATGGCCATCTGGATGAATTTTTTTTGTATAAATAAAATGTTATGAGGAATAATGTTGGAAAAAATGCCATGAAATGGAAATCGAACCAGAAAATTCCCGATACTGGATAATAAATAAAAAATAGTACTTCAACGGTCAGGGACATTAGGAATGATAGTTTGTAAAAACGCGAAATCAGGTAAAGCACAAATCCTGAGAGGGAAAGGAAAAAATCCTGATAGAACAGGATAATCCATTCTTTTGGGTACAGTGCGTATATCGCTCCAAGAGGAATATAAAGGAGCTTGTTTACTGCTATAGGATATGGATTTGATGGCGAACTGAGGAAATCAATTTTAGAAACGCTGTATAGAAGCGAAGCGTTTACCCCAAGATCAAGAACATTCTGTGAAAACGCAAGATACCTCATATAGGAAATGATGGAAAAAATGGAGCCGAAGATCATGGCTATAATGAATGGAATCCAGTTCTCCCTGAACGCTTTAGGCAAACTGCTAATGTTGGTTTTAGTGCCATTTTTCTTTATTCCCGATTCCGGTTCCATTGGTTTTACCTGCCAGTTGAACGTAATATAAATATTGCATAAAAATATATACTATAATCTCGCGAGAAACAAAGTGCCTGTTGGCATTATCTAGGCATCATTGCATAAAAAAATTCATATCAGGTCAAGGCAAATAGATTAAATCCTAAATTTCAATTCGTCTTACTGTACAGGATGGCCAACGAATTCAAGACGATCACCGTGATCATAACAAATCACGAGAGGAAAGCTTATGTAAAGGACGCGATCACGTCCATCATTAATTCTAGGATTTCCGTGCCAGATGAGGTTGAAATCATCCTTGTAATGGATTACAGGGATTCTGATATAGAGGACTTTGCAAGAAATCTGGGTGTTAGGGTGTTTTACACAATGGAAGTAGATCTTGGCAAGAAGCTGGAGATTGGAATTCGGGAGTGCAACGGAGATATAATCTGTTTTCTCGATGACGATGATATGTACAACCCTGAGAAGATTCCTTACGTTAAGAATCTGATGGAGGATCCAGAAATTGCATTTGTGCACAACAACATTATCCAGATAGGTGAAGATGACACTTATAACAGTCTTCAGAAAGACACGGATGTCTCCGGTATAGACAGGATAGTCAACGTGAAGGGAATGGATACAGCCGAAATCGGTATAATGTTTGGTATGAGGGCAGACTGGTACCTCTCCTCAATGTCTATAAGAGCAGATGTCGCCAGGAAATACGCCAGAACAATAGGCGAATGCAGGAAGAGTCTTGACAAGGTTATTTTTCTGGTCGCCCTTCTGGAATGCAAGAAGTTAGTTGTCTCAGCCAAATCATTGACTTACTATAGGAAACATATAAGTATAACGGGAATTAAAACCAATCTGGTGAGTTTCAGTATTTCAAGGCTTGAATTTACGAGGGAATCCTTGAGAACACTGAGCCTGATGAAGGATCTTTCACAGGATGAAGGATCTCCATTCATTAAGGCAATAGAATTGATGCGCATAAAAATGGATGCCAATGCACTGATTTATGGGGAGGAGAAGATGAGCCGGAAAGAAATCATTGAAAAACTCAAAAAGGCTGCAGTTGATTATCATTGCAGCGAGTGCAGGAAACTGATCATGATTATAAGACTGGGCATCATTTCGAGAAAACTTGCAGGTTCTCTTTATCAGAAAATTCAGACCCGGGGAATATGAATCAATCCACTTTTCGTGAATGATTGAGCAGATTTCTGTCAATTTTGTCCATTGCATTCCTGATGAAGCTGCTTCTTTCGTACCTCTCTCTTACCCATATGCCGAGAACTGTCAGAAACATATTTGGAACTGTCTTCGTAATCTTAAGTTTAGAACCATCCGAATCTGTCCATCTTATTCCGACTTCCCTTGCAGTGAGTCCAGATTTCGTGGCATGGAATATCATTGAGATATCGAAAGTCCAGTCGAAAACCCTCACCTTCTTTGCAATATCCCTTGCATCGTTAGTATAAAATATCTTCAATCCGCACTGTGTATCAACAATCGGGATCCTTAACATTGCGAACACATAATAATGAAAGAGCCTGCTCAGGATAATCCTGTTTATGGTCTGCCTCCTTTCCAGTATGGAATCTTTTTTCCATCTTGATGAGACAATAAATTCACCACGTTTCATCATGTTTTTAAGTCGTTCAAGTTCGGAGGCTGGAACAGAGCCATCAGCATCTATATAGGCAACAACCTCTCCCTTTGCGGCATTTATCCCCTCTATTATTGCGCCACCCTTCCCAAGCCTTTTGTTATATGTCAGGATGCGACAGTCGCTGCATAATTTCTTTGCAACTTCTGGGGTAGAATCATTTCCATCAAACACAATTATAATTTCATAAACTCCGTGGATAGTTTCCCTGATATCATCGAGAATCTTTTCTATTCGTTTCTCTTCGTTGTAAGCTGGTATTATAATTGAAAGACCCTGCGATATCAACTGAAGGGAATTCTATTCTTCAATTAAACCGTTTCTATTTATATATTATAGAAAAAGATAAGTACGATTTCTTGGCCAAATAAATGAGGTTAACTCAAGTATACCTCATGAACTGGTTCCAGAAGAATTCTTCTTTCTTTTCCCGTAAAATAGGAACAGGATCACTGATCCTGTGATGTAGAAGGATGAACTTACGGTGAACAGGAAGTGAAATGAGAGGTCCGGTATATTCCTGAACAGGTAAAGGATCATCCCATAGATAAGAGGCGATGCCGTTGAGGCCCCTGTAAGTGAGAGATTGAACATGGAAAGGTGCGTCCCTGCCATTCTCTCATTTGCAAGATCTCCGGCCAGGGCGATTGAAACACTGTAATAACTACCATAGGTTGCCCCTATGAAGCCACCGAGAACAAGGAAAATTGGGAATGATCTGAAATACGGGATCAGGAAGGTTGGAACAGAGGAGGCTGCAGCTCCTATTGCAAGGATCTTTACACGATCAACCCTGTCAGAAAGCCTGCCAACCAAAACTGATGCAATGGCTGAAACCATCAAAATAAGGATGCCTGCTGTCCCTATAAGGAGCTCTGGATCCGAGACCCCCAGCATGGTTTCAAAGAAATAGAATTCAAAGTAGGTCAAACCCATTATTCCCATGAAGACAAAGAAGCTCCCGATAGTGAGAATCTTTAGATTCCTGTTGTTCTCCGTGATCTGATGCTTCCTGTTTTTCTTTTCAAAATGCTCGATTTCTATCGTCTTTCTTTCTCTTCCAGAAAGGAATGAGATAGTTCCTGTTATTGAAATGGCAATGCCTATCATTAATACTGAAATATAAAATGGAAATACAACCAGGAAATAGGAACTCAATCCGAAACCTATCGCGGAGCCTATCAATGTGAACACGCCATTGACTCCGGATGATGTCCCTCTCATATCACTAACCACAGTTTCTGTAAGGAGAGGTTGAGTAGAGCCTATGGCCACGTTTGAGAAGAACTGTAAAATGGCAAAGGATAACACAATTCCCAGATATACATTGAAGAATGGTATTGAGAGAAAGATTCCGATGAGAGACATGAATGCCCCAAAGATCACCATAACTGACCTGTTCGCTCCCCGCATCTTGAGTCGATCCCCCACCATTCCTGATGACAGGTTCCCTGAGATTGCACTTAATCCGCCTATGAATGCAGCGACACCAAGGTAAAGTCCAGATAGGGACAGGGGAACAGAATTTTCAACCTCGAGTGGAAGGATCAGAGTCTCAAAGGATATCCATAGATAATTGACGCCAAGATATATTGAGTTGAAGCCAAGCAATGGGAGTATCCTTCTTGACCCACCTTCATGAAAATTATTTCCTGAATTCATTCAAACACCTGGAACCGATGACGCCTTGTATCCACCAATGGATCGTAATGGAAGCAGGAAGAAGATTGAAATAATGTAGAAAAGTGCTGTGGTTTCAAAAAGAACCGTAAAACCAAAGATCGGGTCTGCGTTGAAGTGATTCAGAATGGCACCAAAAAGGAATGGAGAAACCGCAGCTGATCCTCCTACTGCAATATTATAGATTGCCATATATCTTCCTGATGAGTCAATGGGGGACATGTCACTGGCCAGCGCCTTTGATACACTGAAATAGATCCCATAGCCTAATCCGGCCATGGTACCGAAGATCAGGAAGTTGGTAAATGTTGGAAACATTGGAATCAGCGCCATGCCTATTCCAGATATTATTGATGCGAAAACAAGGATTTAGATCGGAA
>JAKARU010000104.1 GCA_021819225.1 Thermoplasmata archaeon | reverse complement strand
GATCTTTAAATTAATACAGGTCAGAAAGAAACACTTCAAATCCGTTCCTCTGACATTTAATCCAGAGACCGGATCCTGGGCTGAAGAAATCAGATAAAACAAGATCTATTGATCATGAATATATTTCAGTTTGTGCATTCCATGTCCATAACATTGATCTCTATCTCTGCAATGTTAAGCCAGCTTGCATGCTTGGGTGTATGATGGAATTCTACCCTTGAAAGCAGTGCATCGCTTTCATCCTTTCCAAAGACTTCTTCAAAAGAACTCCTGAAATGTCTGTTAAGGCTATCCAGTACAATGTGAATCTTCTTTCCATCTTTGTATTTATTCAAGACATCCCTCACTTTCGCCAAGCTTCTAAATAATCCCACTTGTGATACTGATCTCAATTGAAACAAATCTATAAACAACCTCTTGGATAGATTGTTTACTCTGTCTGGATACAATTCCACTATCCATGGAACTGAACTATAATGAGGCTTGTAATCTGTTATGGGTGCAATGACCTTCAGTGGTAAAATACCGATTTCATTGCTTTTTACTAAAACTCACGGTCTCGTTTCAGTAATCTCTTATCCGACGGTTGACGAGAGGTTTACCAACGAAATATTTCCCTGGTGGATACACATCGCTCAATCAACAAAGTCCTGTGAATCAAGAGAATTTAGGGCTTTAAGGTCATCATCCGTCTCGTAGTAACGCTTTATCTTCTTAGCCTTCTCAAAAATTTCCTTCTTCCTGTCATTTATGGCTTTTTCTCTAACTGCTTCAGCCAGGTATTCAGATTTATTCTTCTTAGTCTTGAGTATTTCTGACACATCATCAGGCAAGGTCACGTTGAGTCTTTGAGTCCTCACATATAATTATGTCTGTTAAATATACATCTCTTTCGGTGTGAATAAGTCAAGCCGAACCCTCTTTAACATTTGCGATAGGGAATTTCCCTTTCGCGATATAAGGTTTTAAAGTGTCCGGAATGCTTATGATAAGCAGCCTGGTCAAGATAAGAATAAAACCAGCATTTAACGGAGTAATGCTAAAATCGTCTTTAGAAACGTACAAAATTATATGAATCAATATAGGTGAAAGTTCTTCATTATAACAACTCAGAACATATAAATAGTTCAAGAATCTTTTCCCATTAATGTTTGAGCCGGTAACTAAAAATATATTCCGTTGGGGAACAATAGACGCTGAAACTGGCATAATGATGTATTCTCATTTGCTACTGGATGGGGATAAAGCCGTAATGATCGATCCAGTGGCAATGCCGGGACTCATACAGATGATAAGGGTCCTTGCGGAACCAGTCGCTGTGATAATGACAAACTATCCCCATTTAAGGGGAAGTCCAATACTATCCAGGCAACTTAACGTTCCACTATTTATTCCCGATATTGTGACAATCGAAGAAGATGAAAAATTAGTAAATACGTTTCTTGAATTGTACAGTGTAAGAAATGCTCTGCAATATAATGAGTTGACGGATCTTCCATTTGGAATTAGGGCACACAATATCCACGGAAGACATGAAATGGGTCTGAAGTTTGGAAATTTCTTGATTGTTGGTGATTCTGCCTATGGTTTGAGTGGCAAACTTACTTTCTATCCCACCGGTATCTGGCCTGACGAAGATGGAATTAAAACAAGTGTGACTGCAGCTGCATTAACTCCGCTGTTAAAGAAGACATTAGTGGATGGACTTCTATCTGGGCACAATGGAGACATAGTTTCCGGGCTTCAAAAGATGTTATAAGGGGTTGGTTATTAGATATCAGTAATTCTACACATTCAGCAGGATTCGCGAGAGCACATTTTTTCCTATCAATGCATTATCGATGTCTAACAGAACTATAACACAAAGGTTGATTATCTTCCATTGTATTTTTCGTCGGTAAATAAATGGCAAAAGCCAAATTTGAGGTTGGTGAGAGTGAAAAACACACCATCGATGTTAACGCTAACATAGTTCTAAAGTACATCAGAATATATGTAGATGGAGAAAGGGTCATAAATGTGGTCAACTTGACGCCAACAAGAGATTTCAAGCTTGAAGTCGGGAATTCAGAAACGCATCAAGTTGAAATAAAAATCAGGGCCTTTACACCAATAAGATTATTTGTTGACGGAAATGAAGCTCAACAGATTTGAAACTGCAAAAATTACATGTTATGCTCCGGAGATATGCTAAAAATGAATTGGTATCACACAAAGCAACCGTTAAATGCGATAAATATCGATCCGTGTCAGGACGGCATAAGTGCCCTATACTGCAGAATTCTTGAGGGAAAGAACCCCATTCATCAATTTTCTTTCAAAGTGCTGGAGTGGACAAGACATCCATGCCTTAAGATAAACGAGTTCGGCAGGAACAGTGAAAAAAATGGAAATGTTTCATTTTACCGGAATAATGAAAATGGTAACTGGTGAAGAAATTGGCTAATCTTCTTTTGGGGCTTTCCCTGAGACCCTATATGAGGGAAGGAAGGGCTTTCTTCCTGATTGGAATAGTTCTCCCGCTTTTCTTCCTCCTAATCTTTACTATTGCAGGGGAGGTACTATATCCTGGAGCTCAAATCACCGGATGAGGTTTGATCCGTTTTACAGAAGCTGGCTGCAGCAAACATCAAGGTACAGGAGATAAGGGAGATGAGCAATCCACTGGAAGACCTTCTTCGTTGATCAGGAAGGAGTTGTTTGCAGATGATGCACGATGTAGTCCCCGGAAATCCCTGAATCTGGCAGGAATTCTGAATTCATTATTCAGTTCCGGATGGATCTGGTCCATATCCCTTCTATTTATTGGAAGCGCTTTTAATAATCCCGAAGAACTGAAGTCAAACCATGTCCAATTGTCCCTGTAAGGAGAAGAACAAAAACCCATGGTTTTCAAGTGTTTCTCCATGAGTCAGCATCCCAATACAACAATGTCCGGAAAATACCTTAATGAATCATCAGAAGGGAGAACCATGGAGTCCATTTTTTTGAATCCATGTCTGAAACACCGCTAACCGGTAAATTGTAAGTACAAGTCACTTCTCATTAAGCATCTGCGTATCATGACACCTGTTATTGATAAACGGAGTTCCTACTGATCAATATAAATTGGTTCTCACAAATTTTTATAATCCCCATATCATCTCCTTTTATCTCATCTCTCTTAAGGTTTGGAACGTCAGAAAATTCCCTGTTGAAAGAATGGGAGGAATTGAAAATATGAAACTCCGGTTCCTGTTAGCAGGATTGATTCTCGCAATACTGGGCATAGTTCTCTTCGTTTTACATGGCCATCGCTACAATTACCTTATTCCAACAGGTGTAGGAATAATGATTTTTGCATATGGACTTTTAAGAAAATGATCTTTTTCATCAGACATTAGCCATTTATCTGGCAATGGTTTTACAAAGAACTCAGGACAAAGCCCAAACCCCATTAAAGTTCCAGGCATAATAATTTCAATACTAGGAAGCTGTTTATTCCAATATGCCTGACGGTAAACATGGCTAGTGCTACTCTTTATGAAAAAATAGGAACTTCATTGCTGGTGGAATCAGTGTAATGAAAGTCACGGACCCCATTATCAGGAACGCCAGGTCAAAATTCCCGTAAATGCTGAAAATGAAACCCACTATGAGTGGAGAAATGGCACCTCCAACCTGTGAACTGAAATTTATGATCCCGCTTGAAGAGGACACTTTCTGGTCTCCACCGCTGAAATCCGACGCCATGCTCATCGACGGACCAGCATAAAGCCCATAGAAAAACCCGGTGAAAGATGAGATTAGCAGCACATAAAAAACCTGGACATATGGGAGGAGTATGAGTGACAGGCCGATAAGTGCTGCTGAAGAGATGGAAACTGCGGCCTTTCCCTTGCTGTGCCTTGCCGAAAGAAATCCACCTATTGGAGAACCTATGAGTCCGCCAGCTGCCGGGATCCAGGCAAGGGAATAAGCTCCAGAATAGGCTGTTATGTGGTCAAAAACAATAAACGTGGTGAAGAGGGACAGGAAACCAATATAAGAGAAACCAGCTGAAAACCTTATGAAACAGACATAAATTATGTCTCCTGAAAGCTTGCCTTTCATTCTTCCAGGCTTTATTTTCGGTTCACGGATATAGAACAGGTTCAGGATTGCGACAGATACCAGGAATATCAGGATAATCTCGAAAGGCAGGTCAAAGCTTACCCTGAACATCTCGAGAACAAGGAATTCCCCAAGGGATGCGCCCACAAAAAAGCCTGTCTGGTATATGCCTACCGATGCAGCCCTGCCAGACATTGGAGCCCATTTCTGGACAAGTGAAGCGTCAGTAATGTAAACAACAGCAGATATTGCACCGATAATTACCTGGAGCGCAAAAAGTCCTGCATAAGATTGCCTGAGAAAATATATGAACGGAAAAGAGACAGCCAGAAGAATGAAGAAGACCTTGTTGACCCTTGCAGTACCTAACCTGTCTCCCATGACTCCAGCTGGTATCTGGAAAAATGTGTATCCTATCCAGTATGCAGTTATGAGAAGCGAACCAAGATAGAGGTCTATCTTCAGGG
>JAKARU010000103.1 GCA_021819225.1 Thermoplasmata archaeon | reverse complement strand
CGATCTAGCCTTTGATAACTTCTCAATGTCACTCTTCTTGACTCTCCTCACTGCATAGATTCCTTCCTTTGAGAGGTAATGCTGAGCCAGGTCGTCAATTCCTTTCTGTGTGATAAGAACATTTGCACCTGTTTCCTTAACTTTCCTGACCATTTCCTTGAGCATCTGTTCTTCCTGAGAAAGAAACTTCTGGATCATGGTTGGGTCATCAATCTTCAGATTTGTGTCAAATTCTGGTTTCTTGATTTCCAGTGCTGCGTCCATAACGGCGATCTTTGCGTTCTTCACTTCATCTGGCATGCCGGGATGAACTTTCTCCTTATCAACAATTATACCGTATATGAGTTCAGTATCGTCAATGTCTCCTCCCTGCTTCTTGACAATCTGGACATTGTCCATGTCTACCTTGTATCCATCTTCGGTCTTCTCTGCTACAGCCTTTATTGTTTCGTATGATATGTCAGCCAGCTTGACCTTGCTCCCTGTTGCAGACTTGCTGCTTAGGGAGGTTTCTGCCATCTTAACGATCTTTGCCTTATCGTCAATCTTCACTGGGGTACTGGCAGCTTCCAGAATATCCTTGGCTTTCTGGGCAGCCATTCTGTATCCCTCTGCAATAACTGTTGGATGGACATTCTGGTTTATCAGTGATTCAGCTTCCTGAAGTAATGCACCAGCTATTATAACTGCTGTTGTTGTTCCATCCCCAACCATTGAATCCTGTGTCTTTGATACTTCAACCATCATTTTTGCTGCTGGGTGTTCTACATCCATTTCCTTCAGAATTGTGACTCCATCGTTTGTTATGACGATATCTCCAAGTGAATCTACAAGCATCTTGTCCATTCCTCTTGGGCCCAGACTTGTTCTTACTGCTGCAGCGATACCCTTTGCAGCGTCAATATTGGCCTTCATCGCGTCTCTTCCGGTTTCTCTTTTGGAACCTTCTTTTAATATGAATATTGGTTGTCCTCCCATCATTGTAATCACATAGTAAAAATAAACTTCTATATAAACATTTTTAGAATTATACTGTTTATTTAACATAAGGTTAGTATCATGAAAAACAGAATTCACATTATATATTGAAGATACAAGACTTGAAAAAGATAATTTATCTCCAATGCATAATGACAGTATGGCTGCCAGAAATGAAACAGCAGTGAGCATACTTCTGAGTCATAATCAAATACTCCTCCTGAAAAGGAAGGCCAGATCAGATGATCCGTGGTCAGGAGATATGTGCTTTCCTGGTGGATTCGTCAAAGAGGGGGAAACACCATATATGGCATCATTGAGGGAACTTAGGGAGGAGACAGGAATAGAACAACACTTTGTCTCCTTTCAATTTGAACATAAGGTATTCCATCCTGTGAGATCATCATCAATAAACGTACATCCGTTCGTATATTTGTGTAGGGAGATCATTCCAATCAATCCAGATTCAGAAATTGAAAGAGGTGGGTGGTATATGCTTGGATCAGAAGTAAAATCTCATGATGAGAGGATGGGTGACTATATCAAATGGAATGGAGATATCATATGGGGACTCACTTTCAGGATATACGACAGCCTGAAGGAAATTCTATACGAAATGGGTAGAAAAGACTGACTGTGATCATCTTTATTTGACTTCCGCTAAGTTTACTGCTCCTCACTGGTGATAAATGTTCCCCTTATGGTTGGCTTTACCCTGACCACAAAATCGGAAAGTCCCATGAGAGAACGTTGCAGTTCCCATAATCTGCCAGGTTTACCAATTGCCAGTACAAATCCCTGGTTCCCTCCTCCGAGAAGACGTGCACAGTCTGCACCGCTTTTCAGGGCAGTGCTTATTATGTTATTCACCGCACTGCTTGTAACCTTTTCACTCAGCGTCTTCTTCACGTTCCATCCCTCGTTGATCAGTTCCGTGAATGATTTGTAATCTTCTTCCTGAACTGATTTTACAAGTCTGGCTGTCAGATCGCTTATCTTCTGCAGCTTCTCGATTGTTCCTGAATCATTCTTTGATGACTTTTCAACCTGATTCTTCAAAACCTCGGAACTTTCCCTTGTGCCTCCAGTGTAACATATGAGCATTCCTTCACCGATCCTATCCAGGAATTCGTTTCCCTCAAATTTTTTTACCTTGATATCAATTCCGTCAGATTCCATGTACTTGAATCCTCCAAGAGATATGGCGTATGGATCCTGAATGCCGAGGGTTATTCCAAAGAAATTCCTCTCCTTTTCATATGAAACCCTTGCAAGTTGCATCGGGTCTTCGTATTCATTCCTGATCTCCAGGATGATCCTCATCAGTGCGGTGATCATTGCGCTTGATGACGCAAGACCGGAACCTGGTGGTACCTCCCCATTTATATAGATCTTTCCATTCTTAATCCCATAATCTGATAGAAGGTCCAGGATCTTGTTCTGGAAGCTTTTGCCATGCTCATTTCCCATTATAACAGTTTTGAGGAAGTCTCTTGATGATACCTCCAGGGGATAACTGTCAGGTGTGTAGATCACCTGTACACCATGATCTATGGTGGTATTGAATACCCTGCTTCCATGCTGTTCAAGGAAAGGGGAAATATCCGTGCCACCGCCAAGAAAACTCACCCTCAGGGGACTGTATGAGACTAACCTTTTCACTTCAGGAAATTTCTTTCTGATATATTGAAATGATCTATGGAAGAAATTATTAACCAGTCAAGCAATGCTGAAATTAAATGGGCATATTGAATGAGGAACTCAGACCTAAGACATTCGACCAGGTTTTTCTCATAAAGGAGGATAGAGCTAAAATACAGGCATGGGCTGATTCATGGGATAATGGCAAACCTGAGAAGAGAGGTCTCATACTTGCAGGACCACCAGGACTGGGAAAGACTTCCATAGCATATGCTCTTTCCAACAGCAAGGGCTGGGATATTATTGAGATAAATGGATCGGAGGGGAGAACCGAAGATTTCATTAAACGAACCATTGGAATGTTTTCCCTCTACAAGGACCTTACGTGGGATGACGCAGAAGGAAGCAGGAAAAAAGCAGGGCTCATTGATGAAGCGGACAACATCTATGAAAGAAGTACAAAGGGGGGAACTGGTGAAAGTGGAGGATACAAAGCGATTGTGGATATCCTGAAAAACACCTCAATTCCCATAATCATCACGATGAATGATTTTGCTAATTTCCGTTACAGGAAAGGGACAAATGCTGCGACCATAATCAACCTGTGCGAAGTTGTGGAAATAAAGAAGATATTTTCAAGGAAAGGAGGTACAGAGTATAGGAACATTGTAACGACCCTCTCTTCAAGAATAATAGAAACTAGCGGGAAGCTAGGACTCAAGCCCCAGAAAGTGACACTGGAAAAAATCATTGAAGGAGATTTGCCGGATATAAGGGCTTCAATAAATGATGCGGAAGCCTATGTATTCTCACAGTCTGACTCTCTTATAAGCGCCGGAAACAGGGATGAACAGTCAATTATTTGGGACACTCTTTCTGGAATATTTCACAGGGACAGCTATTCAGATAATGTTACCCTTATAGACAACTCAGATTCGGACTCGGGTCAGATTCTTCTCTGGATATCCCAGAATGTTTTTTCCCAGGCAAAAAATCTTGAAAGCGCTCTTGATGCTTTCGATTACGTATCGGTGATTGACCAGATGGACTGGTTTGCACACAGGCATAATTACTACAGAATGCTTGTTTATGTGAAAGATCTTGAGGCATTGTTTGCAACGAGATTTAAGGGCAAAACTGGTGTGTTCATTCCATTCAAGTTCTCGAACTACCTCAGCCAGATGAGCAAAACAAAAAAGAGCAGGGGGGCGAGAAACCAGGTTGCACAGGACCTTTCAAAAATATTGCATATCTCAAGGGAAGAGGCTTATGAAATGAGGGGAGTTTTGAAAGTTATGTCAAGGTTGAGAAAGGGATTCCAGAGTGAGCTTGTGAATTACATAAACACTGAAATTGAGAAACATAATTCTATGTTTGTTTCTGGTGGAAATTTCAAGGAGATAGAACCCCTTGATCTAAATGATCTGGAGATGTTCATCGATTAGTGTTGTCATTTTTCTTTTGCATTTCTTTATTGTTCCACTGACCGTTATTATCTTGACTCCCTTGATTCTCTGTTCCACAAAAGTGCATAGCTGATCCTTGAGGAACTGGTCAGTCTTGATGATAATGAAGGAGCTGTCCCTGAATTTTTCCCTTGTGTTGAAAATCCTCCTGCATTCCATTGAAAGGTAATCTGCTGATTTCATTTCTGAAAACTCTATGAGAACATATCTTTTTCTGTAGGGAGACCCTTTCACGTTTCCACATATCAAAATATTTAAAAATGCTTTTGATTGTTTACCTCATTTACTAAACGGAATCGTGTAATCTGGTTAGCTGAAATAGAATTTAGATCTACAATTACCATAAAATTATTTATTATAGCTTCATATCACCATTACATTACTTAAGGGTAGAAAGAAATGGTTAATCATTCAAATCTATATGGCAAAATCGCAGAAACGTGGAAGAATCCAAAGAAGTCTGAAATCCTGTTGTTTCAGAG
>JAKARU010000102.1 GCA_021819225.1 Thermoplasmata archaeon | reverse complement strand
CGATCTAAAATGAAGTAACGATTCCAGGGCACAAATCTGCTGTTCGCGTAAAACTTTACCCCTCGAATCAATCCTGATTCCAGCATGTTGTTTATCCTGTTCTTAATAACTTTCGGATGCACGTGGAACTCCCTTGCCATCTTGTAGACAGAAGGTTTGTTTGTGAAACTCGAATCTCCACTGATCGGCCACTGGAATTTACGAATAATCTTCTTTGATATCTCATCCAGTGGCATTTTGCTCCGCCCCTCCGTTAACAACTACTGGTGATGGCTGAACTGCCTTGGATGTAAAAGTCGAGTAAAAAATGATCAAGTCAGATAATATAATCTTTTTTCCAATATTTAACTTTTTGTCCGACCGATATCATATTTATTCTATGATGTAATTATTAATCCATGCTCGTTCTTGTCAGAAAGGCGCTTACGAATATCTGTTCAGATATTTCTGAAACCACCCTTGTTGATGAACATTCAAAGAAGACTGATCTCCTGGATCACACAGTTCTCCTTATGAAATCCGCAATGAGGAATCAGGAACTCACAGATACTGCAATAGAGAGTGGAATCAGCAACTCACAACTTTCCAAGATTGATACGAAAAGGCCATAACTGGCATTCGTTGAGATGTTCTACTCCCTCATGTGTCCGTAAATAATGGCGCATTATCTCTCCTTATACAGTAGACTCCTCAGCGTAGTCGGAATCGATTCAACTTTCATCAGAACGCATATTGAGCTATAACTCCTGCCAATTTACACAATAGGTATGCCGAGTCCATCAATTATGTTCTTTGACTTCAGCAAGGCATATATGCTGTAATTTATCGTGAGTGCCATGAAGTTGATGAACATCCATCCCTGCAGCTGTTTGTCATCCCTATGTAATAACTATCCCCATGTATTGTGCTCTTGAACGTTTACAGAATCAGGTATAAGAACAATTTTTGATATATTTGATTCAAGCATTGTCATCCTCAGTGGCGCAACACCGTTAATTGATCCTGGAAGCATGCAAATAAGATGGTCTCTCATGATCCAGTGAATACAGGATCAGTACATGAGGCAGGTACTGATCCATGCTGTTGTTACCAAGTCTCGCTGATATTATTCCATCGTTCATTGACAGCACATGTGTGAGATCAACGGTAAGATACCTGTCATCCCTATCATTGATGTGCTCCCTTTATCATTTGGACGATGTTTTTTTATCCTCTTTCAAATCATTTAAATTTTCTAAATGAATTGATGTGATTAAGGAAATGATCGGGAGATGTATCCAAAATGATTACAGAACTTTGGGGATAGTATCCCCAACTCTGTGTAAGAATAAATGAAATAATTCCCCATGGATAGATAAAACGTGTTGGTTATTTAGGGTCAAATCATTCACAATTCGTGTATGGATTGGACACGTAATTCTGGGTGAGATTGACTTATGTCGATTACTCTACTACGTTTTCTTTCTATTTCTCATATACCTCCGTTGGTGTTCTGTAATCAATTGCAGAGTGCAGTCTTTCTTTGTTGTAGATAGTACTCTATCTAAACTGGTTCTTCTTGATATTTTCCTGTAAAAAAAATCCTTGTATTCAATTCAAAAATTCATTGGGTCATCGGACTTTCATGTGGGTTCATGGATAAACTTGTAAGTTATCACAAGCCTGTTATTATGGAATCTTGCTTGAGTTTATATCGGGATTCAATGTGTTTATAATGCTCCCTAATCAGAATATCTTGCACCTACTCTGGGATGCGCTTCTTCTCGAACAATCGGTGAAAATTTGCATGACTGGTTATACTGAAGATTATGTAGAATTCAGTATGGAAAAAATCTCACTATCTCATATCTGAAAAACAGTTGAAAATAAAGAGAAAATCCAATATTTACTCAAAGTAAACTTACAGGAAAATGAAAATCAGTAAGTTCTGAAAATAAACACTTTGCATTATGTTAAAAACTCAATATTTTGTGATACAAGCCACTGGAGGGATTTGAACCCCCGACCTGCTGATTACGAATCAGCTGCTCTACCTCCTGAGCTACAGTGGCACTGAAGTTTTTCCATAGTGTAAAACGCAATCCCTGATGGAATTTTGGGATAAAAATATGTGGATTTGGCAGGGAGCAGTTTTCCATCCTTAACTAGTTCATAGAACTTCTTCTTGTTCCAGACCGGCATTATGATCGCCCCTTTGTGTTCATCCTTTTCTATCTCCTCAGTTACCTTGTCCAGGCTTGAAGTATATTCCATTCCGAGATTGTTCTTCTTCGATCTTCCTGAATTAAGGAACTCCTCAATCAGGTATACATCTTCCTGGCGGCTATTTGCCTTGTTTTTTTTCAGCACAATTGCTTTCTCTCTTGTAAGGAATGATGGAGCCGGAACCCTCCCCTCTCCATCAAATTTTTCAAAATCATAATATCTGGACAGATCGGCATCAACTCCATCCCAGATATCAAATATCCTGTGGACCTCTCCAATCCTTGTCGCGTCGGATTCTATGGAGGTAACATAAACAAGCATTCTGTTCCAGTAGCCAGAAGTTTCATGGAAAATCTCCTTCATTGCCATGTATCTGTGATGACCATCGGCGATAATTGCAGTCCTGTCAACCAGATCCCCGAAAATCCTGTTGATGTATTCCTCTTCGTGCACAATGCATATGTCGTTCCATGTTCCCCTTGGCTCTTCATAGGATTTTACACACCCTTTTCTCTCCATGATTTCTGAGAGTATGGAATGGAGGCCGGTAGAGTCAACGACTGTAAAGACTGGTTCGGTCTGTGCGCCAAGCCTTGTTATGTGGTCTTTTCTTTGTTTTACATATTCAGGAATTACATTCTCATGTTCCAGTAGCCTGTTTTCTGGATCTCCTACATCAACAGTCCCGATGACTCCAAGTCTTTCAAAAAAAGATCCTGCGTTGGAATATCTCTGCCTCAGTATTACGAGGGAAGGCATGTCAAAATTCTTCAATATTCCCGTATCAAGCCATTTCTTTATTAGATTCCTGCATTCATCCTCATCTCCGCATCCTGACAGATTGAGTATGTTGTAAGGATTTTTCCTCAGTTTTATTATTTCATCATCTGTGAGTGTGTCATATGGTGGAGAAGTGACGTCTCCATTTCCCATCTCATAAATAATTGGCTTAAAAGTACCTAATTTCACCTATTCACTTCCTGTCAGAGAATTTTCTCAAGTGCGGCCAGATCATCCATGTACCCGTCCTCCCCACGTGGCGTTTCCATGATCATGGGTACATGGTAAAATGCAGGATCATTTATAAGCAGGGAAAATCCTTCTGCTCCAATTTTTCCGAGCCCAATCTGTTCGTGCCTGTCAGCATGTTCCCCAAGTCCCTTCTTGCTGTCATTCAGGTGAAATCCCATGATTTTTCCTATTCCAATGGTATTCCTGATCTCATCCATCATGGCTTCATATCCCTTCTCATTCGTAAAATCATAACCTGAAGCCCAGGCGTGGCACGTGTCCAGGCACACTCCAATCTTATCCTTATACTGCACACCGTCTATGATTTCTGCAATATCTCCAAAAGTTTTTCCAACACTGTTTCCCTGCCCTGCAGAATTTTCTATCAGTACGTTCACCTTCTGCTTTGCTGACATCACATCGTTGAGCATTGACGTGACATTCTCTATCCCGATCTTCAGGGTTGCTTCCTTGAATGAGCCCGGGTGGAAGGTCAGAAGCTCAGCTTTCAGGATATCACATCGTTCTATTTCCATCCTGAATCCTTCCCTTACCTTATCTCTCAGTTCATTATCGCTGGACGCTGTATTAAGCAGGTATGATGCGTGGACCATAACGCTGGCAATACTGTTGTCTCTGCGGTTATTTTCAAATTTCCCGGGTACATCAGCTGGGATCTCCTTTGCCTTCCATTGCATCTGATTCTTTGAGAAAACCTGGTATGCCCTGAACCCGAACTTTTTCGCTGTCAATGGGGTATTTTCAATTCCGACAGAGGTTGATAGATGTCCGCCAATCATATGGGTTTCCGTTATTTTCATTCGTTTCCACCATATATATGAAAATCGCTGCTGTCAATAATCATCTGTACAAACTGGTAAACGTGCATTGCCAGTGCAGGGTTGTCTGTATACCCGCAAGCGTTCAGATCTGGGCCTGCAAGGAGAGCCCTGGTTCTGTCAGAGACTATGTCTGTTGCGATCAGCCCCTCCTTCCTGAAGGTCTGCACATTTGGCGGAACTCTTTTGTTTGGTGGCGTTACAAAAATCACCTTTACATTTCTTCTAAGGGCGTTTTCAATATTCTTCTTCATCTCAAGTCTCATTTCCTTTACCATTGGCGTGCATATATATAATTCTTTTTCGGCAAGGTTTATCATTTCTGAAATCTTATTCATGACCCTGGATCTGCCATATATTGTGTAAACAAGCTGTGGGTCTCCCTTGGAAGGCAGTTCTTCCTGCATCATCCTCATCTCGGAGAAGAGCTCCTGCACCCTCATGTCTATCTTCTTCCTCAAGGATTCCAGATCTTCTGGCTTGAACATCTTCGGCCTTCCCTCAGTTTCCTTTGCGTAT
>JAKARU010000101.1 GCA_021819225.1 Thermoplasmata archaeon | reverse complement strand
GGAATATGTAAACGAGGATCACAGAAGCTTTAACGACCTCGACCTGGTAGAATTAGAAAACAAGAACTATAAAAACATTGATCTGGCATATTCCATACAGTACAGGCAGAGTGCAGAGGAATTTTCTAAATTCCTTAAGGAAAAGGGATTTAATGTTAGCATGGGAAAGCATGACAGCAGGCTGAAATATGATGGGCAGTTGCTTGGTTGTAATTTTAGCCCATTACATGATCAGGAAAGCAGGGTTGATTGCCATATTATTGTATCTACAGGGGTATTTCATGCCCTTGGAGCTCAACTATCTGTCGAAAAAGAGGTATTCATACTGGACATGAGTGAACCATTCAAGCTCAGATCAATGAAAGATGAGGCTGACAGGCATATAAGAAGAAGATATGCTAACATGGCCAGGGCACTCGAGGCAGAAAAGTTTGTGATAGTGGTTGACACAAAGGTAGGCCAGTACAGGATGAAACTCGCAGAAAAAATGATGAAAGAGGTTCAGGATATGGGGAAAAGTGCCGTGCTTGCATATTCCAATGAATCATCACCAGTGGAATTCGAAAACATGATGGCAGACTGCATAATCTTCACAGGATGTCCAAGGGTGGCAACCGATGATTTTGACAGGTACAAGAGCCCCATACTGACAGCACAGGAATTCAACATGATATTCAAGAAGAAGGGAAACGGGAAATATATCATGGATGAGATAGTAAATGTTGATACTATGCCCTGAGTTGTTTTCCTATTAAATAAGTTGGTCCGGTTTCAACAATTTCTACATCTATCATGGAATAAAGAGGAATCTCGTTCTTCACGACAACAGGCCTGTATGACTCATCCCTTCCAATAACAGTTCCAGTCTTTCCAACCTCGGTGACAAATATCCTCCTTTCCTGTCCAATAAATTTCGATTGATTGTCACTCAAAATTTCCTTATGAATCCCCGTATATTCTCCACTCCACTTCTTTATGAGGTTTGATTGTGGCATCTTCTTGTTAAAATCCCTCGTGTACTGTCTGGGAGAAAAGGTTGTGATATTAACTATATCCGGCCTGCTCCTGTAAAGCAATTCGCATGTTTTTTGAAAAGACTCTTCATCGCTGCCAGGGTAGCCAACAATTATGTCAGTGGAAAAAACACTGTCTTTGAAAGCGTGCCTGAATTTTTCATTTATATCAAAATATGATCTTACTGAATATTCCCTGTTCATGAGTTCAAGTATGCGATCATCCCCATCCTGTACAGGTAAGTGAAGGAACTTGAACACCTTCTCATTTCTGTATGAGCTGATCAGTTCATCAAGTATTTCCTCAGTATTTTTGGGTTCCATCATCCCTATTCTCAACCTGAAAAAGTCATCTATGGATGTAATTTTCTTAACAAGATCCGGAAGCCTGACGCCAATATCCTTTCCATATGCTGCAGTATCTAGAGAACTTATTCTTATCTCCTTCTTACCTCTTTCAAGTATCATTCCTATCTGGCTGCATATTTTTTCAGGGGCTCTGGAAAGTAGTTTCCCTCTTGCCACTCTTGAAATACAGAAATTGCAGTTACCGGTGCAACCCTGGTTGATCGGCACTCCGTCAAGAATGGAAGGCTCCTTTATTTCTATATCATCCATCCCACCTTTATACAGTTCCCTGAACTCACTTTGACTGATCACATTCACGTTTTTTTCCACAAGTGTTCCAGATGATATGGGAGGTAAACACCCAATAACTGTAGTCTGCCCAAGCTCTGAAAGATAACCGATTCTTTCCAGCATCTTATTTTCTGATTTCTTGATAACAACACATGTTCCAATCACCCTCAGATCCGCATCCTCAGGGTCCTGTGTTATTCTATCTCCATCTTCCATTATCCTGTTGACATAAAGCCCCGTCTCAGATTTTTCCTGAGTGCAGCCATATGATTCAACATAAATCTTCCTTGACATCTACCTATGGGAATTTTAACTACAGTTAAAAGTTTTCATTTAAAAATAAGTTTTGTGGAATTATGAATGACCACAATTTCAGTTCTCTTCATGAACCAGTTTGCCCTCACCGAATACAGATTTCGGGTAGGCATCCAGTTCAAAAGGATCCTTGTTCCACACCGAAAATGAGGCAAGCTTTCCCTTTTCAACAGTTCCAAGGTCATTCAGGCCAAGGATTTCTGCAGGGCGTGATGAAACATAGGAAACACACTGCTCTTTCGTTGCCCCAAATCTCATGAAATGTCTTGTGGTCAGGAAGAGCGTTCTCTGGAGTATAACAGGATGATCGGAAATGAGGGAAAATCTCACACCAGAATTCTGGACGAGTCCAACATTCCTCCATGATTCATGTTTCAGCTCTACCTTGTATGGGTGTGAATCAAGCGGACCGTAAACCAGAGAGAGGTCTCTCCTCTTTATCTCCTCAAATATGTCCTTGCTGTGAAAATCCATTCCATGATTGATTATTGGCTTGATGCCGAATTTGTCAACAAGCGACATCAGGAAGAGGGCATCATCTTCCTTGTGAAGGTGGCACATTATCCTGTATTCACCCTTTATGAGCTTGATAAGGAATTCTGTCTCTACATCAATTTCATCAATTGTCTTCTTTCCCTGATCCAGGAGGTTTGATGTTTTTTGAGCCATTGTAAATTTTTCTCTGATTATCGCTCCAACACCCATTCTTGTAGTTGGTCTTTTTCCCTTCCATTCAGTGGTGCTCCTCGGATTATATCCAAGCGCCATCTTTACGCCAATGTCATTTACAAAAGCATCCTTTATATTTGAAGAGAAATTTCTTAGGAGCGACCCCATTCCACCAATTATGTTTCCGCTTCCAGGAAGAACAACAGAGTACAAAACACCACTTTCTACGGATTCCCTGAATGCATGATCATCCATGTACACTCCATCCACAGCTCTCCCCAGTGGAATCATCGAGTCAAGCTTGTCATTGGCTTCACTTTCTGATCCTGGTTCTCCTGCCCTGTCAAGGCCTATATGGCTGTGTGGATCTATGAATGCTGGCGTAACAATGCCCTCTGCTACAATATCACACTCGGGTTTCTTCTGTGAAACATTTTTTATTGTGTTTCCATCAAATTCGATATATACATCTTTCTGCGATGCCTTTCCGTCATAGAGCAAATTTGCCTTTACTGCTTTCATATTTTATGGGATGAGACTAATAGATTTAATATTATCGCAGGTCACGAAATTATAATATACGATGGAGGCAGAAAAATAAGGTCATTTTAAAATATATATCTCTAATTTCTATGAAGGATCAAATATCATGAAGATGAAAGATGACAGGACTATCAAAGCATACGATGTATATAGTGAAGTATACGATGCAGAAACCTCAGATTTCTGGGATGGTTTTCCTGAGGATATAGTTCAAGATTTTACAAGGAATTTAAACGGGAACAGGGTTATTGACCTGGGAAGTGGCCCAGGCAGGGACGCCATAATTCTAAGAGATGCAGGGCTGAAGGTACTATGTGTGGATGCATCCGAAAAGATGGCAGAACAGACAAGGAAGAAAGGATTCACCACTATCATCTCAGACATAAGGGACCTTAACATAGATATTTCAGACTACGAAGGAGTTTGGGCATACTCGTCCCTGATACATATTTCCTTTGAGGAATCAAGAAAACTTCTCATGAAGCTATCTGAAAACATGAAGAATGGCACAATAATGCTACTCGGTGTGATCAGGGGAGAAAGAAATGAAGAAAGAAAGCTGGGTGATTCAAATTACATCAGATATTTCGAAATGTTCACCGAAAATAAGATAGGGGCTTTACTGGATGGGACCCATTTTGAAATTATGGAAATGAAAACTTATCAACCTAAAAACCACGTATATATGAATTACATCCTGAAATTGAATAAATAGGGTAACTTCATTATTTACATGAAGTGATGGATTGCCATTTTTGTGCTTTCGAATCACTTTCCTGTCATTATCTTTGTATACTGTTCCTCAGTTATCTTTCCAGTTTTAAGTGCTATTTCCTTTATTGATCTATGTGTATCAAGTGCCTCCTTCACCACCTTTGCCACTGTATCGTACCCGAGAACGGGGTTCAACAGTGCTGCTGATCCGAAGCTCTTTGAGAGATGTTCATTGCATGCTTCTTCATTCACATTTATACCATCAATCAACAATGTCCTGAACATCTTCATTCCGTTCGTCATGATCTCAAGGGACCTTGATAGTTCATAATCAATGTTTGGCATCATCACATTAAGTTCAAGCTGTCCTGCCTGGACTGACATGTTCAGTGCCTGCTGGGCTCCTATGGTTGAATGGCATATCATGTTCATTGCCTCTGCTATTGAAGGGTTTATCTTCCCTGGCATGATTGAGGATCCCTGCTGCACCGCCGGAATAAATATCTCGTGGAGCCCAGCTCCAGGTCCAGAATACATCAATCTTATGTCATTTGCCATTTTGTTTATATCGAGTGCGTTGACTGCAATTGCATTCATCATCCTTGCAAAATCGGACTGGAATTCCATTATCCCTGGCAGATTATCACTTGTCCTGAAGTTAAATCCAGTAAAACTAGAAATTTCCTTAACAAT
>JAKARU010000005.1 GCA_021819225.1 Thermoplasmata archaeon | reverse complement strand
TCATGAAACATAAAAGGATGCCTCCTTAGAACAACCACAGGAGGCAATGAATAATGGAAGAGTTTGATAAAAAGATATCGGAAATTGTAAGGAAGACAGTGAAGGAGTTCATGGAATCTCTCATGAAAGGAGAGATACAGGCATACCTTGAAGAGAATAACGGATCGAGAAATGGATATTATGAAAGAGACCTGGGAACAAGATACGGAAAGATCAATGATCTGAAAATACCAAGGGATCGAAATAATGAATTCCAGACAGCTCTCTTTGAGAAATATCAACGCAATGTTGGTATTGATGATCTTGTTGTATCCATGTATTCAAAGGGGATTTCAACAAGGAAGATGGCCGAAATACTTGAAGAATTATTCCACAACAAGTACAGCAAGTCAACAATATCAAGAATAACAGAAATAACAGTTACAGAGATCAACACATGGAGATCAAGGCCATTGGAAAGAAGATATATCGCCATATTCATGGATGCAATGTTCTTCTCTCTCAGAAGGGATACAGTACAGAAGGAATGTGTAATATTTGCAATGGGTATAAGGGAAACTGGTAATTATGAAATACTGGGATTCTACATGAATCCTGTTGAGAATCATATTGCATACAGGAATGTTCTCATGGATCTGCATGAAAGAGGTGTTGAGGAACCATTGTTATTCATAGCAGATGGATTGCCTGGAATTGAGGAAGAGGTAAGGCAGATATATCCAAGAGCTGATTTCCAGCTATGCACAGTACATGCATCAAGGAATTTTGAAACACATGTGAGAGTGCAGGATAGAAATGAAATAGATAATGATCTGAAAAATATATTCCTTTCAAGAACGAGAAATGAATCCATTGATCGATTCAATGAATTCAAGAATAAATGGTCAAATAAATATCCAAGGCCATTATACAACATGGAAAAAAATCTGAATGTTCTGTTGAAGTATCATGACTATCCTGAATCCATAAGGAGATCAATACATTCAACAAATCTAATAGAAAGAATGAACAAGGAGATAAGAAGAAGGATCAAGATCATTGATTCAATGCCGTCAGAAGAGAGTGCAATGAAGATCATTTATCTGAGAGCTGCAGAGATAAATGATAAATGGTCAATGAGATCATTGAGGGGATATTATAAATGCATTGATGAGATCAGGGAAATGTTCCAGGAGAGGTATCCTTCATGATTACACAACATTTGGGACACTATGGGTAAGTGACCATTACAAGGAATTCATTTCATTACGCATTCATTTAAGAAGTATATTACATTCAAATTATCTGAATTGCTACGCCTTTGAACAGGCATCCTGCCACTGAATTTTAGAGGTACATTATGAATCCCCGCCATTTAGATTACCCCCAAACCTCTTTCTATATGTTTCAATTGTTCCCAGAGAAAAAATTAGAAGGATACATGAAATGAAACCTGGCACCGTTGCGAATATCCAGATGATCACAGGGGAGGTAAAATTGGTGAGTGCATATCCACCCAGAAGTGGTCCGAATGCCCTTCCAGCAGACATGAAGGCATTATATATTCCCATATTGGTTCCAATCCTGTCTTTTCGTGATATCTCGGCAACAATCGCGTATCCCGCTGGAAACGCAAGATCCTCTCCAAATGTAAGGAGGATTGTTGATAGGATGAGATTTATCAAACTCGAATCAAAACCATATGAAAGATATCCGGTGGTATATATAAAAGACCCTATAAGAAGTGAAAAGTATGACCCTATCCTGGTCGAAACCTTATACATGAATGGCTGGAGAATGATTACAAAGATGCCATTTGTCATGTAAATAAGTCCTATATTCCCGTAATTGCCGCTCAAAATCCTGTCAGAAAAAATTGAAAGGGTAACTGTTTCCTGAGCCTGGACCATGAAAAGAAGAAGGGCTCCAAACGAGAGTAAAATCAGTGAAAGGTTGCTCGTCTTGAATATTATCTTCCGCTCTTCCTTAATCTGGACACCAGTGACAAACAAAGAAATAATAAATGACAAAAAGCTCATATAGAAACAATAGACGAACAGGGACTCAAATCCAGACGCATTGATGATATATCCGCCGATGGCAGGACCAAGCCCCCATCCAACATTGTTTCCAACCCTGATTATGGAAAATCCCTTGAGTTGTACAGCACTTGAATTCGAAACCAGTGAGTTGGAGGATGGGGACAGGAAGGAATTTAAGGCCATAAGCAGGACAATGAAAATGAAGTAATTTTCGAAGGACTCGCTAATAAATCTAAGGGATGAAAGCATTAGCATCATAATGCTTATAGCCCCAAGCGAAAAAACATAGGTGTTTCTGTGACCTACCCTGTCTCCAATCTTTCCACCTGCGACCTGACTTACTGACGATACCAGGCCACCCGCAAAAAATAACACGGACGCGAAAATAACTGGCATACCAAGGAAGGTTGTAACGTAAATTGAGCTGAAAATCCATATCGTGGAATAGGAAAGTGATCTGAAAATAGCTGAAATTGTTACAACCCTGACGTTGTCCATTTACAATAGTCGATGGTCTCGCGATAATTAATACTTTTTAAATCTGAAAGACCGCAAATCCTAATTTTTTTTAATGACCTGAATGAATTCAGGTGAATAATTCACGCTGATTATTCAGTCCAGATCTTACCATGCTTATTTCACCACTGAAAACACGCTTATGGTCTCGCTTCTTTCAACACCCTCAACGCCTCTCAGTTTATCAAGTACAAATTTTCCCACGTCCTCATTGCTCGCAGCCCTTATCTTTACCAGAATGTCCCATTGACCGGCTATGATATAAACTTCCTCAACTTCCCTGAAGAGGGATATGGATTTTGCCACATCTCTCTGGGTGATCTTGCCAGCGGGCCTGAAGGATACAAAAATGAATGCGACGACCGGGATTCCCACTTCTGAATAGTCAGGTACAACAGTGAACTTTTTAATGGTTCCACGTGCAATCATTCCCTGAATTCTCTCATGAACGGTTATTCTCGGGATATCAAGATTCCTTGATATGTCGGCGATCTTATCCCTTCCCCTATCCATCAGATAAGTTAAAATCCTCCTGTCTTTCTCATCCATGACAGTTAATGTCAATATACATTATATATCTTTTGTATTATGTCTATAATTACAATTTCACACATCGTTTTTTAACAAAATGTCTAAAAAATTAGACTAATTGTAATATATTCCATGTCAATCTAATAGCATGAATTCAGAGGTTGTAACATCAACATTGGAAAGATTGAAAAAGGATAGCCTGAAAAGTGCTCTCGAAATTAACACATCAGTAAGAAGAATCCTGGCAGAAACATTGATAAAAAGAGGGTTTCTTGAGGCCCCACCAGTAATTTTTTCGATTGTCACTGATCCATTAAACCATCCGGTTTATGATCCTTCCTTTTTGTATGAAGATTTCAGGTACTCCTTAACCAAGAGCATGATCTTTCACAAGCAGATCCTTGTTCAGGAAATCCCAAAATTCTTCATCTTCTCGCCGAACATAAGACTTGAAACACCGGATAAAGCATCATCGGGCAGGCACCTTCTGGAGTTTACGCAGCTTGATCTTGAGGTCAAGGGGGCTCACCGTGAGGAACTCATGGATCTTGCAGAAGATTTGATCATTGAAACATTCAGGTATGTAACCCGGGAGAACCATGCGACACTTAGTAAGATGGGAAGGAGATTAAACATACCAGGTAAACCATTCAAGTCATACAGGTATCTCGACCTTCTGGAAAAGTATGGAGAAGACTTTGAAGCTAGAATGTCACGTGAAGCCAGGGAACCTTTCTGGATAATCGACATCCCACTCGAAAGCAGGGAGTTTTATGATCGAGAAAAGGACGACGAACCTGGAATTCTGAGGGACATGGATCTGATTTACCCAGAAGGGTTTGGCGAAGCACTCAGCGGTGGCGAAAGGGAGTTCAAGATCGAGAGAATCAGGGAAAGGATATTAAAGAAAGGGCAGACATTTGATCAATTTCACTGGTTCCTGGAAATTGCCGAGGAGGGAATGGAGTTATCGACAGGATTTGGGATAGGGATAGAGAGACTGGTACGCTATATCTGCGGGTTTAGCAGAATTGAGGACGTACATCCGTTTCCGAAGGTGCCTGGAAGGTTATCACTATAGACGTATCTCATGCTTTATGGCTAAACGCAACACATTTACAATTTTTTGGAAAAAGGATTAATGTGCCTGCATTCGTAAATGACTCCACAGTTCCTTCAAGTATATTTTGAATCATGACTAAATTGTAAAAGGCTTAAAGTTTGGTTATATTTCAATACGGAACGCAATTTGCTATTAAGGTATGCCCTCAATCCGTTCCAGTGTGGAAGCACATTCCCGGGATCAGGGATAGCCGGCACGTATAAGGTCGAAAACGCATAGATGATGGTTTGAAGCATTTTAATTTGAGGAATAAATCTCATGATCCTGAAAAACAAGATCCCGGAAGGATATTTATAACGAACCCTGACCAGGTGCGGGACCTCAAAACTTGTTGAATCGAAGTGGCATTATTTGTGGAATTGCTCAATTCTTCTTCCATGTGGGCATTTGGTTGGCTTTCCAAGTTTTTCGAATATCTTGTCTATGCTCTTGTGATCTATGAGAAAATCGATATTCTCGCTCATCAGACATGCCTTTTCAAGATCCATTCCATTGTTGACCATGAGTGTTTCAATAATTCTGTGATTCTCCACCACCTCTCTAAATCTGGAAATTCCTGTTGCGGTAAGCACTATCATGCCCTTTTCTCTTTCCAGGTAACCCTTTTTTTCAAGCCTCTTTACAAGATTAAGGGCAGTAGGAGGTTTAAGCGACATCTCAAGGGCTATGTCCACAAGCCTCATTGGAAACTCCTCATTTAAGTGTTGACCTAATATTATCAATGTATCTCTTTCTTTCTTGGTGATTCGTGTTTCATTAGACATATTAGCCAAATACTAATCCAGTTATCATATATTAAATTTGTCGAATATCTTAGGCTCAAAAATTATAACCATATATCTTATTGTAATTCACAGGTTGATATCATGGAAAACATAATGGAAATTGCTAAAAAGATTGATCTCCAGGATTATATTGAAACATATGGGAATTATATGGCTAAGATAGACTTCATGAGATTTTCAATGAAGCAAAGACAGGATGGAAAACTGATCCTTGTAACAGCCATAAGCCCCACTCCTGCCGGCGAGGGGAAGACCACCACCTCTATTGGCCTTTCAATGTCATTATGGAAACTGGGAAAGAAGAATGTGGTATCCATAAGGCAACCCTCAATGGGTCCTGTATTTGGCATAAAAGGAGGAGCCACCGGAGGGGGCAAGTCAACGGTTGAGCCCTCTGACAAGATAAATCTCTCCTTCACCGGTGATTTTTATGCGGTATCCCAGGCACACAATCTTCTCAGCGCCCTAATCAACAACCACCTCTATCACGGTAATCATTTAAAGATTGATGTCAACAGCCTTCAGTTCACCCGGACAATTGATATGAACGACAGGTCACTGAGAAAGATAATCGTTGGTGTAGAAGGCAGGGAGAGTGGGATTCTAGCGAAAGACTCATTCGTCATCGTTCCTGCATCGGAAATAATGGCGATATTGGGTCTGGCAAAGGATTACATGGATTTGAAGGAGAGACTTGGAAGGATATATATTGGAAAGGACATTAATGGAAAAAGCCTCTTCGCAAGAGATTTGAATGCGCAGGGAGCAATGGCAGCAATACTGTCAGATGCACTGAAACCAAATCTTGTTCAGACAAGTGAATCAACTCCAGCTATCGTTCATACGGGACCTTTTGGAAACATTGCACACGGGACATCCAGCATGATCGCGGCAAGGGTGGCACTGTCAGCGGCAGACTATGTTGTCACGGAAGCTGGATTTGGTTCGGATCTTGGTGCTGAGAAATTCTTTGATATCGTCTCCAGAAATAATGATCTGAAAATTTCTGCAGTAGTCATAGTTGCCACAATACGTAGCTTGAAGTATCACGGAGGCAAATCTGATTATGATCACGAGGATATAGAAGCCTTGACAAACGGTTTTGAGAACCTTAAAAGACACATAGCGATTGTCAAGGGGTTCGGGTACGATCCAATCATTGCGATCAATAGATTTTCAAACGATTCCGATGAAGAAATAAAAACGCTGGTAAATCTGCTTGGAAGGGAAGGCGTTAGATATGCAATGTCAACAATATACCGGGATGGTTCAGATGGTGGGATTGACCTCGCAAAGCAGGTTATAGAGACATGCAACGATGTCCCAAAGGAGCCAAGATATGCCTATGACCTGAAGGATTCTCTCGAGGAAAAGATGAATAATATTGCAATAAAGGTGTATGGTGCAGGCGGTGTAATAATACCAAAGACAGTAAGCAGGAAGATACGCGAATTTGAGAAGGAAGGATACGGGGACCTTCCTGTTTGCATGGCTAAGACGCAGTACTCAATAACTGACAATCCAGAGATATTGAGAATTCCTGATAATTTCAATGTAACGATTACGGATGTAAAGCTGTCCTCAGGTGCAGGATTCATTGTGGCTTATCTGGGTCAGATTATGACCATGCCAGGGTTATCATCCCACCCTGCATCTGAAAACATAGATATTGATGAAAATGGAAGGATTTCAGGACTCATTTAAGTATTTGCAATCATCATTCACTCTGAAACTCCACTGAAACTTATTTTTTTACCGGATTTCACTGCCTTTTGAATGTTCTGGCCATTATCGCTGTCTATCTTGATCCTTATAATTCCCTTGCTTGAAGTTCTTCCCTGAAGAATCATCATATCGTCTACATATATATTTACCAGCTGGTTATCAACACCGCAGTACAGATACAGGATTTTGTTCTTTGCCTCAATATATACCTCCCGTTTTCTGTTATCATCCTGGGTATCAACGTCTATTGAAATTCCAAGGTTCTTTTCGATTTCGGAGATATTGCTGCCCCTTCTTCCTATCAGTTTTGGTCTCATGCTTTCTGGAACGGTCACTTTTGCCCTTCTCTTGCCGTGCATTTTAACCTCGATGTCATCTGTCTTGAGATGCTCTGAAAGATAATTTTTAACCTTTTCCCTGGCAAGTTCTGCAGATGATGAATCCTCTTCTTCTATAGGAACAACAACAATCTGTTCCCCGAAGGAATAAACTTCATACAGAGGCCTTGACCCTATCCAGTCTGTAACGACAATTACAGGCCTTGCCAGATCGTCCTGCGTCATTCCTTCTGGAACCTTTACTTTCTGCTCAATCTTAAGTATAGATCCTATATTGCCATCCCTGATGAAAAGTATCGTATCAACGACCTGTGGTATCATTCCCAGTTCGATTCTTCCAATGAATCTCTGCAGAGCGTCTATAGCCTTTGTAGCATGAACGACTCCAATCATCCCAACACCAGCCAGCCTCAGGTCAGCATAAACCTTAAAATCTGCAGTAACTCTCATCTCGTCAAAAATTGTATAATCATTTCTCACAAGAAGGAGGATATTTCCAGTCCTTTCCATTGATCCTTCCAGTCCCGTATACTGGGTGATTTCCGGATCAACCTGTAAATCCCTTGGCCTTTCCATTGTTTTTACAATCATGCCTTCCCGGCTAAGAAAATTTGCCATCGCCTGAACAAATGTACTCTTGCCAGCTCCTGGCGAGCCTGCGACGAGTATTCCTGCTGAGCCGCTCCTAACATGATCTATAATGGACGGATCCAGGCTGTAATCAGCAAGGGTGGTCTTCTTGATTGGCCTTACCGCAGTTATCTCAGTCGCTGTTGAGAATGGAGTCCTTGTTATGACAATTCTGTATGTTTTCAGCTGTACGACTGTCGCACCTGACGAATCCATCTCTATGAATGAGCCCGGTTCATTCCCTGCCCTCCTGATAATATTATTGGCTATTGCATCAGCTTCCAGAGGTCCTATAACCCTGTCCGTTGTTACAACATTTACTGAACCTGGAAAACCATCCTTTCTTCTCACATGTGTTCCAGCCTTCAAGTGGACAGAAATGGTATTCTCCTCGAAGAAATCTTCAATATTTGAAGCTTTCTCAGTTTGTGCAGGAAGATAGATGTTTTTGATTCCCTTGATCTCCGCTATATCTTTCTGGATAACATCTCCTGTTACCAGGGTAGATTCACTTTCCCAGGCCAGGTTTCTGATGATTTCATCAATTTCTCCACTTTTTCCATTTCTCATCTGCCAGTCTGTTGGTCTCTTTCCAGCAAAAAGTATCTCAATGTTCTTCTCCACTGCAATATTCCTTATCTTCTTCAGCTCATCAAGTGCCGCAAATCCAGTAGCCCTGTTCTCATTGGCCTGATGCTCAACCTCTGATAACATGGCCTCTGAAAATACAACTCTACCTTCTTTCAGTGTCCGTATAAACTTCGTGAAGCGACCATCAACAATCACCGATGTATCTGGTATGTAATCCACAGAGGAATAGCCTTTAACATTATTTATTAATTCCCATGAAATTAGCCAGTGTGGAGATCAGGAGTGCGGCAGAAATGCTTATAAATATCCTGGAAGGGAAAGCTTCCGCCCTTCAGGAAATGGGTACGGCAATTATGCTATCGGGCGGGGTTGACAGTTCCCTCCTCTTCTCGATATACGGCAGGAAGGTTGTACCATTTACACTGTTTCACGGGAAATCTGCTGATCTTGAAGAAGCTAGATTCCTATGTTCATATCTCGACCGGGACCTCGTAGAAATTGAAATAACAAAGGATGAGATCATGGAAGCAGCTGCTGCAATCAAGCATATTGATCCATCTGCCTCGATTATTGAAATATCATTTGAAATTCCATTTTATGTAGCATGCAACAGAATCCCACAGGAACGAATAATGACAGGGCAGGGGGCGGATGAAATTTTTTATGGGTATGGAAAATTCCGTGATGGCAGGGAAGATTCTAACCGGATAAGCCTTGAAACATTGAGGAATAAAACGTTGCCGAGGGAGATCATGATTTCATCAGCTTTTGGAAAAGTCCCTCTGATGCCATATATGGATGAAGAAATTATCAGGGAATTTTCATCAATTCCAAGGGTAGAGCATATGAATCAGGAATACAACAAGATAATCGTCAGAAAAGCCTGTGAAATCATGGGAATTCCAGAAAGAATCTACAACAGGCCAAAAAAGGCGGCTCAATACGGTTCCGGTATAATGAAGGTGCTCAGGGAGTTTAGGGGTGAGATCAACACTTGAAGAGGCTTGGAGTTGGCGGGAGCCTGGCTCTCATGCTGATCCTTCGTGCGCTGTATTCAATGAACTGGTATAATGTATCTCCCCTTCTCTTCAGAATCACTGATTTTTACAACGTCACTGGATCATTCTCTGGAATAATACTTTCAGCATTTCTTATTGGAACGGCAATATTCCAGGTTCCATCAGGAATCCTGGCTGCAAGAATCGGATCAAGGAACACTGCTCTCAGTGGCATGCTCATAATGTCTGTATCTGTAATTCTTTCCATATTCTCGCCGGATTTTCTTGTATTCCTGTTCTCACGATTTTTTGTTGGGCTGGGTTCAGCATTCTTCTTTTCATCCGGCATAGGTGTCCTGAATGATCTGGATAATTCAAATTCCTCCAGGAATATAGCGTCATTCAATACTGCCTTTTCAGTTGGCGGAGGAGCTGGAGTCATCTCATATTCCATTGGTGTTCTATATGTTCCGTGGCAGGTTCTCCTCTTTCTGGGGGGAATCGTGACTCTCATTTTCACTGTAGTTGCTTTTTTCTTCCTTCCTTCCTCTCCAGCACAGAGTGAGAAGAGGGATTTCATGAAGAATGTCAAAGGAAGATTAACATCAAAACCCCTAATATTATTATCTCTTTCCCTTGCTGGCTACTGGGGACTTAATTTCACCTTTGAGGAGTATGAAAAGCCCTTTGCTGGCGTCTTGAATTTTCTCCCCTCGACTGCTGGAATAATAGGAAGCCTTACCCTGTTTGCAGGAATTCTCGGTTTGCTTATTTTCAAGAGGCTCTCTTTCAGGAAACCATCCCTGATCCTCCCCCTGCTTCTTCTTGTTGTTTCCGCTTCAATTGCCTTCCAGGTATCCGGAATTCCAGATTATCTCTTCTACACATCAATTATGGGGGGCGCATTGAGCGTTATCCTATTTTCTCTGGAGTATTCATATGTGGTAAAGCTGGAACTTGAACAGAGGTTCGTTCCACTCGGCATATCCATTATGAATGCGATTCAGATAGCAGTTGGATCAGGGATAACATTTGTGTTTGGCTATTTCTTCTCGTCAAATCCGTATCTTTCCTGGGTGATGCTTGGGATGATAAGCCTGTTGTTTTATCCACTGGGGTTAACAACCATCAGGAGGCTCTCCTAATTTGTGTGTTCGGCAAGTCTTATCCTCTTCCAGAAAGGAATAAAGGAAATGAAAAATGCACTTCCAACAATTGTGAATGGAAACCATATGAGTCTCAGGTCATTTGAAAAAATAGTAAGGAAAAGGGTACCTATCACCGGGGCTATCGGGTATATCATGCCAGTTAAAACCTGGAAGGAGGTGAAGTACTGGCCCCTCTTGCCTGGAGGTGAAATCCTGCTTATTATTGTATTTATGGATGGAGAAACTATGTTCTCACCAAGTGTGATGATAATGGTGTCAATAACGAGAAATTTGAATCCTTCAAAAAAGGGAAGAATGGAAAATGCCCCGAGATAAAGAAGGTATCCGATATTTACCTTCATGATTTCACTCTGAGATTTCATCAGCCTGTTGATGGGCAGCTGTCCAAGAGTGACAACTATGCCATTAACAGAATAAAGAAGGCCTATCTGAAAATTTGTCATTCCGTCATACATTTTCCAGAACAGGCTCAGGGTAGTGCCCCACTGTCCCATAATAAGGTAGAAAAGGGAGATGAGGATTGCTGCAATAAAGAAAGGCCTGTACCTGAAAGCACTGAAGAAATCACTTTTCGATGTCGAATCACCTGTATCATTCCTCACAATATCCCTCGGGAGGAATTTCAGGTATACGATCAGTTCAGCAAAGGAGGAAACTGTTGTTATGAGGAAGATATACCCGAATCCAATACCTGCAACGAATCCTCCTATGGACGGTCCAATGGAAAATCCGAGGTTCTGGAAAATCCTGACTATGCTGAAGGCGGAATCTCTATCCTGGAAGGAAGTTGCGTTAGAAATTATTACGTTGTCTGAGGCTCCTATTATATTCATGAGGGGCTCACTTGCAATGAGGAGAACATAGATAACATATACAGAAGAGTTAATGAACACGCTTACTGTGAGAAAAACGAAAAGGAGGGATAACAGTATATTGCTATAGAAGATGACTCTTCTCACGCCTTTCCTGTCTATCAATACTCCGGATACAAGAGTAAGTGGAAGGGAAATGATGGCCATCAGGAATATTACTATTCCTATGGTAAGATAAGGTACACCTCTTATCTCAAGAAGATAGAGAGGAAGAAAAATCCACATCTGTGATCTGGCAAGGACCCTAATAAGCTGATTCAGGGATACAACGAATATCCCCTTTCTTTTTAGCAGTCCAAGCGCAGAAACACTTTCCAAAAATCTTACCCGTCAGCGTATGTTATTTATGAATATAATGGAATGCAGGTCAGTCGTACAGATCCCGAAAATGTCATTCTTGCCCATTTCATTGAAAAATTTTCATCTTCCTACGATGGGAACGTAGGTGCATAGTGGATCACTTTCAAGATAATCTCCTGTTTCTGCATATGCCCTTGCCCTTGATCCACCACACAGTTCAAAATATTCGCAGATGGAACACTTGCCGCTGAACTTTCTCGAATCTGAAATCTCCACAAGAGCCTCATTGTTCAATATATCCCGGACGCTTTTTTCTTTAATGTTTCCAAGAGAAAGAGGAAATAGCCCGGAAACCATTACCTCACCACGGGATGATATGAAAAGAGTTTTCATTCTTCTTCCATTTCCGGGTTCCTTCATCTTTCTGGTAATGTCAATCCCTGTGAGTTCCCGTGCCCCTGCGGAAAGATCATTAAAACATCTTCCTCCAGATATCCTCTCCTCGGCAGTTAGGGATGCCTTAATCCTTCTGTATTCAGGGGCCTCCACTGTCCTTATATTTATGTTGAAATTTGCCTCGACGCCATACAGAAATTTCAGGAAGTCCTCGAATTCATCCCTGCTTATTGATTTCTCAGATATCCCTCTTCCAACATTAATGAGGAAAAAAACCTCCCATACCCTGACTCCGATCTCATTAAGCGTTTTCAGGATAACAGGGAAATCATTAATGTTCTTCTTCATAACTGTTGAGTTTACCTGAACCGATATTCCAATATCCCTTGCCATCCCTATTATATCAAGGGTATCTTTAAACGATCCTTTCTTCATTCTTATGGCATCATGAGTTGACGGTGAACCGTCAATGGACATGGAGATCGAGTTAACCCCGCTCTCCTTCAGGTAATCAAGGTATTCAAAATTCAGTATAGGACTTGCTGGAGGGCTAACTGAAAATCTTATCCTTCTGCTGTTGAGGTATTTTATAAGAAATGGGGATGAAGGACTGAGAAGGGGGTCACCCCCTGTGAGTATAACCACACATTTCTCATTAACTTTCATGACTTCATCTATGGCTCTTTCCATCTCATTCAATTCAATTTCTCCATCTTCTGGAAGTGCTATCGAATCAGCTCTGCAATGGGCACATGAATATTCGCATGCTCGAGTCATTTCTATAAACAATAAGTCCGGAACATATGCCATTTCTGTATATCGGAATCGAACAATTAATTTATGAAGCTTATATGTTTGGTTTTCGGGTTATTGAATTAGAAAAAAATTTATCTGTCCGACATATAGCATACTTATGTTGCTAACCTTCTTCTACGGGTTCATCCTTGGAGGTGTTGTATTTGTACCTCTCTCTTTTCTCATATCTCAAAAATTGCTTGAAAAATCACATGAAAAGAATTCAAATTCTGCCAAGAGCATAGCTCTAGAAATTATCAGAGAAACAGGAGCGGAAAGTGAATCTGTTTCAAGACTCCTGGCGCAGAATGTATCGGCAACAACCGAAACGATAATGGAAAGAAAGGAAGCTGAAATAGGATCCATGATCAAACCACTCTCTGATTCGATTTCAACATTCCAGAGAAAGGTGGAGGAAATGGAAAGGTCAAGGATAGAAGACACAACAGGGATCAGGAAAATGATAGAGGAGATGTCAGAGATGAATCAGAGGGTTTCTAGCGAGGCGCAGCATTTAAACAGCATACTTAGGAACTCCATGAATCGTGGGAAATGGGGGGAAATGACCCTGCGCCGTGTGGTTGAGATTACTGGGATGAGACCGAGAGTAGATTTTGACGAACAGGTGACTATGGAGAAAGCTGTTCGTCCAGACATGGTAGTTCACCTGCCAGGAAACAGGGAAATCATAATAGACTCAAAGGCACCATATAAGAAATATCTCGAGTATACTGAGACAGATGATGAGTCCACAGCAGGCAAATTACTCAGGGAATTTTCAAATGATCTAAGGGATCATATAAGGGCTTTGGGAGGCAAGAATTACAGCAGTTATCTTACAAGTTCCGCTGATTTCGTTGTTCTATTTCTTCCTGAGGAATCGATGATTTCTGCGGCATTTGCTGGAGACCCTGAAATATTTGAGTATGGAGTTTCACAGAATGTAATAATATGCACTCCAATGACATTAATAGGGCTTTTGCGTGTTGTAAATTCAGGATGGCAGGAAAGAACTATAATGGAAAACAGCAAGAATATACTGTCACTCGCCAGGGAACTTCACGATAGGTTAAAGATTATGACTGAAAAGATCGGGGATCTTGGGAAGAGCATAGATACAGCAGCGAAAAGTTATAACAGCATGCTTTCTAGTATCGAATCACGTATCATGCCCACAATTCGCAAACTTGAAAACATGGGAAGCATGAAGGGTGTTGAGCAGGACTTCAAGCAGCCAGATGAGGTCGTCTCACTCAGGGAAGATCGATGGAACTAGGCAAAAAGAAACTGATTAATCCCCTCACGAATTATTGCAGTCAGAACTTAAAATCATCAAGTTTGAAAATCGAACATGAGATTCTCTATATCTCACGTGGATCTTATGTCGTGATTAAAACTCAATCTATTGAAAACATTTGACCGGAATGATGAACCATATTAGGGTCATATATTTGAGAGAATATCACATGAAATTTGAAATCAAATAGAAAACAATTTTAAACATTAATTCTATACCACATCAATGACAGGAGAACAAGATCCATCAAGAAGGGGTTTTCTCAAGGTTCTCGTCGGTCTTTCTGCAGTCGTTGCAGCAGGTGGTCTTGGAAAAGGCGTGGTACAAAATCTCGTAACTCCATCTGTAGGTTTGACGAGCTTTCCTGAAACTCAGCTTTACTGGGTGAACCCGAACTCAGGGAATTCTGCACCTGTACCATTGAAATCTGAGGAATTCCAAATGAACAGTCCATCTATTTGGATATATTACTATCCTTTATCTGACGAACCGAATTTCATTATAAAGTTGGGCAAAATAGAGACGAATGGCAAGGAAATCCCAGTAAAGGTTGATCCTGTGACAGTAACCATTGATGCTACTGGTACAACATTTCTTTCTCCTGGTGGAGTAGGCAAGGACTCAAACATAGTGTCATTCAGTGCAATATGCCAGCACTTGGGCTGTATTCCCCCGGTAATTCATTACTATCCACCATCGGAGATCGATTCTCTTCCCGCAAATGTAAAGGCTGCTATAGCAGCTCAGAATACTAATGGGGAACTCGATTATGGAGTAATACATTGCAATTGTCATGGTAGTACATATAATCCATTCATGGGCGCAGGCATCGTTACTCATCCCACTTATAGGCCACTGCCAAATGTTATACTGAAATGGGATCCAATAACTGATTATCTCTACGCAAAGAAATTGATCGGTCCTGTGGTTTTCGGGCATCCGTCAGATTTGACCGGCGGCAACGCAATTTCAAATCTCAAGAAGTCCACAGTAATAAAAATGAGTTCTAGTTGAGGTGAATCTTTGAGCATAAAAGATACAATTGACAATATGAGAAAAACTATCAGCATTAAAAACATCCTGGGAGAAGACCCGTTAAAGATTGGCGAATTACCTTTAACCACAGTACCGGATTACATGAGGAAGAAAGGGGGATTCTGGTACTGGACAGGCGCATTAATTTCCATGGCGTTTATCTACCAGGTCGTAACCGGTCTAATCCTGCTTTTATATTATAATCCGGCAAGTGCTTACAATTCTACTGAATACATTCTGAGGGATGTTCCCTATGGAGAACTGATACTGACAACTCACCTGTATGGGGCATATGCCATGATCGTACTGATTTACCTGCATATGTTCCGGAACTACTTCAATGGTGCATACAAGAGGCCAAGAGAACTTCAGTGGGTCACAGGTGTCATTCTTCTCGCCCTGACAATTGGTGTTGGCTATTTTGGCTATTCCATGACCGGTGACGTCCTCTCTGCGGATGCAACAGATGTTGGAAGGGGAATTGCTCTCTCGGTACCGGTTCTTGGAAAGATGTCTGAAGCAATAGTCTTTGGAAATGGTACTAATACTTCGCTGTTCATCAGGATGCTTGGTTTCCACATCATTCTGGCGGCACTTGTTGGTGCCCTGTTCGGTTTTCATTTCTACCTTGCAGAGGCAAATGGAATGATGCCCAGCCAGAGAAAGGTTAACTATAAGGCACCAGCAGTTGAAAAATCAAAACCAGAGCACAAGCCCTGGTACCCGTATAATATGCTCTTCATGATTCAGCTTGCAGCATTCACGTTTGGAATAATGATATTACTTCCGAGTATAATCGATGCAATGAGGGTGATTCATATGGGGATTCCTCCAATCTTCGATCCATTCCCACAGGTTTCTCCATCATCTCCTGAGGCTGCATTTGTCCCGCCTTATCCTCCATGGTTCCTTCTTTTCGTTTACAAGGCAGTTGATTTCAAGATGTTCAACGCCTTCGGCGCATACTCTGCACTTATGGCATCGGTCGTTTTTGGGGGAATTCCACTCATCTATTTCCTCATAGTACCTTTCATAGACAGATCAAATAATCTTCATCCACTTTCAAGGCCATTCTTCACATCATTCGGAGTACTGGCCATAATTTATCTGGTCCTGCTATCAGCCTGGGGAATTATGGCCCCCGGTATTCCTATAAGCACATCTGATGTCATGATTGTTCTTATACCGCCATTCATTCTTGTAATGGGCTCCTTCTTCCTGCTTAACCGGCTTTATAAGAAGGGGGCATTCAAGCCATCACTGAGTAAGCTTACAGCATCATTCGTCATTTTCCTCATACTTCTTTCTGTTGCGATCTTTGAATTTGCCATGCAGATAGGGTCAGTCCTTCAGGGAATAAACACATCCAATGCGCTCAATCTTGGTGCCTTTGGAGCTGCAACCGCCTTTGCTGCCTTTGGAACTGTGAAATCTTCAGAGTATACTCACCTGAGTATGATGCAGCCCAAGGAAGTTAAGGGTCTCAACATCAGCATAAGGGTTGCCCAGGCTATAATATCAATTCTCTTCATCATCTCAGCAGAAATACTCTGGTTAATGATACAGGCAAACCCTCTCAACCTGGAACAGGAGGCAGCCTTCGGCATCGGTCTTGGAGCGTTACTTATAATATTCGGTATAGGATTACGTGTTTACAGGCTGGTATATTACAATGAGTAAGGCACCAAAGGTCGTTGGTTACAAGGAGATAAGTTTCTGGCAGGAAGATGGCATAGGGGTCGTGGTCATACTCTCAGACGATGAGGGTATGGTCTCAATGAATTTTTTCAATGAATTTCTTAAGGTAATGACTCTTGCAATAACAGATGATAAGGTTCGATCGCTGGCTATAACGGGTACTGACAAGAACTTCCTTAATGGAATCCGGAATATTGGACTCGAAAATACCCGGGATTATCTTGATTTAACATCTGCAACTGTATCATTCATGACTTCAATTGAGAAGCCAATATTCTCCATGATAAATGGAAAAACACGAAATTTAGGGGTTGAATTTGCCCTGTTATCTGACGTTATAATCGCAAGACCGGATTCTGAATTCATACTGGATAATAATTTTGAACCTGTTATGGGGTTCTCTTTAAGTGCGTCAAAATATCCATTTTTCAGGTCAGGAGCACCCAAAGAAGGTTTCAACTGTGACGTGATTCTTGATTCCGAGAAATTCCTTGAAGAATCTTCATCGTTCATAACAAGAACTGGTAATCCCGGTTTAACGCTGATCAGGAAGAATCGCTTTAAGGACACGCTAAGCGTTATATCGACTGAGAGAGAATATTTCCTAATGAAGGCTATTTCAAGGCAGTAGGCATTTTCTCCCTGGATTGGGTATTGAATTATGTAAATCCCCGCTTTCATCGAGTAGTATCAGAAGTCTTTCTTTAAGATTTACTACAATCTTACCATTTACCCTGGATATAGAATAGAGGAATTTCTTTTTTCAACACCGCAATCACATAACTAGTGATATTCGACTAAGATGGATATCTGAGAGCCAGATTAATGTATGTATATGAAGAATGGAAGTGCAATAAGTACTGAAGATAGTGATGCAAGAAAATTAACCTGGCCTTTGCTCAATTTATTTCTATTCTCAAATACCGCCCCGAGTATGGAATCAATCTGGCAGCTTATGAATCCTGCAAGGGCAATTGCTAAAAAGTCATCTAAGATACGTCCGTTGATGGACATCAGGGAATAACATAAGGCGATGATGACTGATCCGAGAAGTGCAGCAACCTCTCCAAGAAAGGAAATACCTCCATTTATTCCTGTCACTGTCCTTTTCATTGTGGTGATTAAGTAGGTATTCGAATCAAGGGTGCCAATTTCAGACCCAAATGTGTCAGCAGTTATGGCTGCAAACGCCGCAGCGAAGAGAAGAAAATATGGCAGATGCAGTGGCGAAACAAAGTTCGCAATTGCAACTATAATCCCTATGCTTCCTGCATAAATCACATTGCTTATCTTGCGCTCTCCCTGCTCACCCTCCTGATACCTGTGCTCCTTCTTGTAACTAAAACGATATCTTGTTACGATGTGTGAGGCTGACGCAAATATTATCAGCAGGATGAGCCATGTTATGTATCCCAGAAAGGACACAACCGCACCCATTGCCACAGCTGCAAGTGCGCCCTTGAAATCGAACATATGAAGCGCCTGGGAAAATATGAAAAGGAAGACAAGAACCACTGCAACAACTAAAATATATTGTAATGAGAAGACATATAGCATTTAAGATCCGGTCTAAATTCCCCTTTCTGAAAGTCTCTGTTCCTTTGGTATTTCCTCTATGTTTTTTCCGTCCATTGAGGCAAGGCCAATTGAAACATTCCCGATCAACCTGTAATCCTCAAAGTTCTCAACCGCATCTACAATGGCCTTTGCCATTTTAATTGGATCTGGTGACTTGAATATACCGCTACCTACAAACACTCCGTCCATTCCCATCTTCATCATAAGTGCACCATCAGCAGGTGTCGCAACGCCTCCTGCGGCAAAGTTCACCACAGGCAATCTACCCATTCTCTTTACATCCTTAAGCAATGCCAGTATTTCATCGTTGATCTTAGACATATCCATCCCGTAATAGACGTCATTCGTGTCTGGGGCCATTTCTTTCTGTGTCATCCCCATAATAGTTTCCCTTTTTAGCCTTAGATATGAGTCGGTGATTGCAACAGCAACCTTCGAAAGATCACTGTTGCTCATTCCCTTAACCATCTTTATGCCTTCGGAGACATTCCTGATATGTCTGACCGCCTCAATCACGTTGCCAGTACCTGCTTCTCCCTTGGTTCTTATCATTGCCGCCCCCTCAAATATCCTTCTCAGAGCCTCAGGAAGATTTCTTGCACCACAAACGGTTGGAATTTTAAGCTGTTTTTTGTTCAGATGGAAAAAAGGATCTGCAGGTGTGAGGACTTCACTTTCATCAATCATATCCACGCCAACTGCCTCAAGTGTCATAGCCTCAGTTATATGTCCGATCCTGACCTTTGCCATTACCGGTATTGTAACGGAGTCAATAATTTCCCTAATTTTGGCAGGATCAGCCATCCTTGCGACACCTCCCTGGGCCCTTATATCAGCAGGCACCTTTTCAAGCGCCATGACTGCAACTGCCCCGGATGTCTCTGCAATCCTTGCCTGTTCCCCATTCGTGACATCCATTATCACGCCACCCTTTGTCATCTTAGCAAAACCTGTTTTAAGGAGTTCATCCCCAAATCTTAAATCTGAAATATTAAGAGCCATGACTAGTCCTTATGCTATTGGTACAATATATTAAAGGTTTATTGCGTAGATCTGGACATTGGATTATTCTTATATATATTTACTAAAATACTGATATTCCCACCAGGAAATCCCAGATAAAATATACACCAAATCCCATCAGGACGCCAGCACTCACCGAATCAATTGCAATTGAAAGTTTCTGTCCAAACTTCAGGAAGGACCGGTTTATTATGTAGCAGATAGAGTATGTATATACGACTATACCGGCATAGAAGAAATAGAATGGTGATGTCCCAAATCCCTCCATTACACTCAACCCTGCTGTGAGCCACCACGAAATCTGCATGGGATTCACGAGCCCTGTCGTAAGTCCACGAGCATAACTACCGGTTATATTTTCATCATCTTCATCTATTAAGCTTCCTCCTGACCTGATTGATTTCATCATTTTTATGCTGAGATATACAAAATAAATTCCGCCAAGAAGGAAAATTGGAGTCTCAAACCTCTTGAGGTCAACGAGGTCCCTGAAAACAAACACAATGATCATCAGGGTTATATCGGCAGTCATAGCACCCATGGCCACCAAAAAACCTGATCTCAGACTGACCTTGGATCTGGCGAACATCATAGCCATCACAGGTCCAGGCGGTGCGGCCATAGATATTCCAAGTGCCGCCCCGAACACAATGTCGAAGGTAGTTATCAATATCGCTATATAGGCTTTTTATAGTTAAAATATTACAAACTTTTAGTACTAATTATCCATGTTCAATAATGACAGGAAATGTGGAAATGATATGGAATGGACATGCCTGCTTTCAGATAGAAAATGGGAAGAACGTAATTTTAGATCCCTTCATTGATGGAAATCCTTCCGCAAAGATAAAAAAAGAAGATATTAAGACGGATATCGTGGTTGTCACCCATGGTCATTCGGATCATGTGGGAGATTCCCTTTTCATCGCCAGGAGAAATAACGCACCCATCGTAACTATGGTTGAACTTGCATGGCTTCTTTCCGAGAAGGAAAGTTCACTGGAAATACACGATATCAACTTCAGTGGAAATGTAGAAATCAGTGGAATAAAAATAACCGCCGTTCCCGCTCTCCATTCTTCCAGTTATGAAGGAAAATATGCAGGAAATCCAGGCGGCATGATAGTCGATTTCGGAAAGGTCTCCGTGTACCACGCAGGTGATACAGGGGTGTTCAGGGATATGGAGCTTATTGGAGAAATGTATAAGCCAGACATAGCCCTTCTTCCAATTGGTGGGCATTACACGATGTCACCTGATGAGGCGGTGGAAGCGGTAAAAATGATCAGGCCAAAGGTTGCAATTCCCATGCATTACAACACGTTTCCCCTGATTAAGCAGGATCCAGAAAGGTTCAGGAAACTAGTGGAGAATGAGACAAAGACCAGGGTAATCATTCCGAAAATAGGTGAGAAATTCAGGGTGAACATAGAATAATCCAACTTCCACCTAAAGTGCCATCCTGTAACCAACGGGATATTCTGCAATTTCACAGATTTTCGTCAAGTTTGTATTGTCTATTCTGTTTTATTTCTGAAAGGGTCTTCAGATCCTGATCTTCCAGTGCATATCTTTTCATGTCATTTTCCCTTCCTGTTATTCTTATAAGCCTTGTTCTCCCGTATCTCCCAAGACTCTTGAGTGTTGTTGATATGAGGCCAAAATCCTCGAGATCACTCAGGTAATCGCTTATTCTCCTCTGGGTCAGGGGAGTGATCCCAACCTGCTTACAGAGTTTGTTATATATCGCTGAAACTTCACCCGTCGTTGCAGAGTTAGGATGAATCTCTCCACACAAAATTACAGAGAGAAGAACTATTTTTGAATGTGTGGGCAGGGTTTTTATGGTTTCCCTCATAATATCAATCTCGAGGTTGTCTCTTGCTTTGTAAACATAATCATTTGTGATTTTCTTTGCAGAATCCCTCATTGTTAGCTCAATAGCCACTCTCATCAGATCAATGGCCTTCCTTGCATCCCCATGCTCCTGGGCACCTATGGCAGCACAGAGATTCACTGCCGATTCATCATAATAGTCTTCAGGTAGTATGGCCTTGATTCTTGGGAGTAAAATATCCCTGAGCTGTTCAGAATTGTATGGCGGGAATACTATTGATTCCTTATTTAGCCTGCTCCTCACTCTTGGATCAAGTTTTTCATAGAAGGACGTGTCGTTCGTTATCCCTATTATGCTGCCCGAAATCCCCTGGCTTTCATCTGTAATCTTCAGGAGGAGGTAAAGGGAATCTCCTCCATTCTTCTCCACAAGCTTGTCCACTTCGTCAAGTACTATGATTATATTCTTCTGGCATCCTTTGAGCCCATCTACAAGGTATTCATATATCCTGTCAAGTGTCCATCCCATCTGCGGAATCCTTTCAGGTCCTAATACAGTCCTTGCGATATTGACCATGATGGAATATGGAGAATCGTAATTCTGGCAATTTATGTAGCAGACCCTGATCCTGTCAGGGATTTTTTCACTAAGCTTGGACGTTACGAATTTCGTTACTGATGTCTTTCCAGTGCCAGTTTTAC
>JAKARU010000100.1 GCA_021819225.1 Thermoplasmata archaeon | reverse complement strand
GTCCCTGTCAAGGAGTTCACAGTACTCCATCCTGTCTTCATTGCTGTTTTCCTCACCACTTTCCATGTCCGAAGATAATGTTACTATTATTAACAATTTTGTTCGTGAGAGTTTCATAAAAATGAAAGGTCCATTCCATCTTTTCTGCCAGCCTCTCAAGTCGATTGCATGACGATAATCCTGAGAAAAATGCTGTGAGCAAAGAGACCACATTCCGTTCCCTCCAAAAAATATTCTTCTAGGGAATCTTTGAACCTGGAATAGCCCCGGGCAGATTCGAACTGCCGTCGACGGGTCCAGAGCCCGTAATGCTTGGCCACTACACCACAGGGCTAAGTTGATAGAGATTTTACACACATATTAAAATGTTTCAATATATACGGCAAGAATTCCAGAAGATTTGCCGAATATAGGAAAAATAATTATAAAGAGTTGGAATGTTCATTTGTGAAGAATTGGAGTGCCCACTTTATATTTGACGTGAACTTCCAGTGGAAGACACTGGAGAAATGCTTTACAGATATTTTCAACGTGATAAAGGGTGACAAGAAGATAACCCAGGAAGAGGAGCAGGTAATAATGGTCAAACTGGAGCTGAACTTGCGGGAGATACAGAATAACAAGAAACCCCTTGGCTTTCATTCGGATGATACTGAACTTACCATGATTTTCCCGCTAGACAGGAAGGAGATGATAATATCCCATTACAACCCGTCAGAATCCGTGACTGAGGCAGCGGAAAAAATAAGTAAAATTCTCAAGGCAAAGAAGATAAAATTTTCCCTTGAATTCGATAAGATGAAACTGATTGAGGTAATAAGAAGCCGCAGATAATCACTTTCAGGCAAGACGTGTTAATTATTAATATTGATTAGGCATGCCAGCTGTGTGGAAGTAAAAACTTACGATATAGAGCTTTCCATCAGTGACATGGAAGGTGTTTATTACGGTGAAGTTGTCATAGGCATTTCAAAACCAGATAAAACTATCCTTGTTGATTCTTATGTTGATCAGGTGCTTGATGTCCTTGTAAACGGGCATGAGGTGAACTTCAAATATGATAGGGATGCCAAGAAAATAACCGTAAACAACGTATTCGATACGGACATAGACCTCAGCATAAAGTATACAAATAAAATTTCGGACTCACTGAATGGCATTTATCACTGTGGTGGAGAGAATAACGAAATGATAAGCACAGATCTCGAGCCAATGAACGCCCGTTCAGTTTTTCCCTGCTTTGATGACCCATCTGCCAAGGCAAGATTCAGCCTTAAAGTGATCATTCCGCCGGGATATGACGCAATTTCAAATACTGCAGTTGATACGGAAATTTTTGTAAATGGGAAGAGGGAGATAAAGTTCAACACAACTCCAAAAATGGCCACATACCTTTTCTATCTGGGAATAGGCAGGATGGAGGAATCAAAGATAATGTACAGGGGGAAGGAGATCATCCTTGCGGCTCCAGGCCAGATAAGGGGTGATGCAGGCTTCGCACTTAAAACGGCGTCGGAATGCCTCGCATTTTACGAGAGTTATTTTTCAATCGATTATTCGCTGGATAAGCTTCACCTCATTGCCGTTCCGGATTTTGCCCCAGGTGCCATGGAAAACTGGGGAGCAATAACATTCAGAAATGAAAAACTCCTGCTGACTGACTCCAATGATATTGACCAGAAGAGGGAAATATGCGACACGATTGCCCATGAGATTGCCCATCAATGGTTTGGAAACCTTGTCACGCTGAGCAAATGGGGGGATCTATGGCTCAATGAGGCTTTTGCAACACTAATGGCCTCAAAATTCATTTCCAAAGTACACCCGGAACTTGGGGGAGAAGAAACCTTTGTAGAGAACTACATTTTTTCCTCAATGATCAAGGATTCTTTACTGTCAACCCATCCAATAAAAGCAGATGTTGCGGAAAGTGAATTTGAACAGATATTTGATGAGATAAGCTACGGGAAGGGCGCTGCAATCCTCAGAATGATTGAAAATGCAATGGGGGAGGAAAACTTCAGGGAGGCTATTTCAAGATACCTGAAGGAGAAGGAATATGGAAACGGGACAGTTACAGACTTATGGTATTTCCTGAACGCATCATCCACGGAGATAAATGTACCAGATATGGCATCAAACTGGATTCAGAATGCAGGCTTCCCCATGATTCGAGCCGAGAAGAGCAATGACGATACAATCCTCGTGAGACAGGAGAGATTCCTCCTTAACGGAAAGGATCAGAGCTCTTGGGAGATACCACTCTTCCTGAGAACCGATGCAGGCGCCAGAGAAATAATCATGGAGGGGAAGACCATGGAACTACCGGATAATGGAATCCTTTCGTTTAACAGGAATGTTTTTGGTTATTACATATTCGATTTTGCAGGATATGAAACATCCGGAAATAGTGATGGCTATGATCTGGCATATGAGGAGATGAGCAGATTCTTGCTGCTGCTGAAGGGCGATATCCAGTTTTCCAGCTACCTGGAGTTTATTGCAGGAAAAATAGATAAATTTTCATATCCGTTTTTCACAAACTGCTCCTCGAATATATTGCACCTCTATTTCATAAGTGATGGTAACTTTGAACTTTCTTCAAGATTTTCGAATATTCTGAGAAAGATGCTCCAGACCTCCTTCACAGTGAAGGATGACCCGGTTGTTTTTTACGCCAGGGAATCCATAAACAGGTCCCTTGCGATCATTGATTCATCATATTCTGACATGATGGGGTCACGGATATCGAAGATTGAGAAATATCCAGTTTATGAGCATGAGGCCATAATAATCGGTGCCTCGAGGAGCAGGATAACCTTCCACAGGATTCTATCTCACCTCAAGACAACCGGCAATTCAAACCTTTATTCCAAGCTTTGCAGGGGTATCGGCTTTACTGATTCCCTGACCAATCAGATAAGGGTTCTGAACATGATATCAGATGGCCGCATAAAGACCCAGGAGATTCCGGGAGTGCTTCATTCCATGATCCTTAACCACAGATCCAGGAAGATGATTATAAGGGTATTCGGAACGATTGTAAATGCAATAAGGAAAAAATTCGGAGAATCCGGTGCGGCTTCAATATTCTTTGAATACTCAATCCCCTACCTCGGCCTGGTCGACAGGGAGGAGATAAATACGAAGATTCAAAAATATGGATTGTCTGATTCAAACATGGGAATCAAGACGGGACAGGAAATGCTTGACATATACGCCAATCTACGAACGAGATTGAAATAGTGTGGGACCGGAATCGATGAATTTGATTCCATCCACATCTCCTGATTTTGAAATGCTTCCATCCACCAGATTCTGTAATGATACGTGGGTTGCAAACCACATTATTGGGAGCATTATGAGCCAGTTTATCAACGAAAATATGATCTGTCCCTCAAGTGAGAAGAAACTCCATATCCTTATTTCGAGGACGTTGCCAAGGTAGAATATTGCCAGCGGGAATATACTGAATATCACTGTAATATACTCATTTATAGCATATGCCTCTGATCTTGTAGAATGCGTGAATGAATATCCCATCATTATTCCTCCAAAGAAGCCGCTAAGTGACATAATGTCATAGATCAGACCATTGTTGAACGCAAGGCCTGTTAAAAAAGGGATGTACCATAAAAGCGGAAGAATTATGCCGGATGAAGTCACTATGATGTTCACCCTCCTTGATCTCATTTTAGGTCGAATGAACCTGAATACTGAATACGTGAATATATACCCCTCAAGAACCATATACATTCCTGACAGGAAAAAGAAGATTGGATTTCGTTCAAGATTCATTGAAACCCCGGCAGTCACAATTAATGGCGGGAGGATCAATGAGGAACTGAGAAAGATGAATTCCCACCTGTTCCTTCTACCCCATTTTGCAGGTTCAAACAACCTGATGTGCTTTCCCTGCATGTAGAATCTGGAAACGAAGATGTATGTAAGTATTAGCAACGCTATACTTGAAAATACAGTTGGGAGAAGAACTTCATCCAGAAGGAATGCACTGATGGCAGGAAGCAGTGCTATATAACTCTCGCACTGGCAGCTCAGGGCTCCGGTCACACCGTATAAAGCAGCGCCAATTTTACCGGAACTTGAACGTCTCTCACCTATGTATTTTATTATAAGATAGTAATTCTCTGAAACCAGGGAGGATATTCCTAAAAATATCAGGAGTTCAACCGGGCTTACGGTGAGTTCAAGATATGGGCTGATCACAAAAATGCCGTATTCCTCGAGTATTGGCAGTGAATGCCCCACTCCTATGAAGAGAGTGCTGGCTGTTTCAATTGTTATCGGAAGCCTGTATGGCTGCTGGTATATGGAAATGATGCCTCCGAGGAAACCGATCAGTGCCAGTGTTGCAAAGAATGTCGTGATCCTGACCCTCTTTCCGTCAATCTTCCTAAAATTTAACCCGGCGTATATGATATAGAGAAGAAATGCCATCAACACAATGATGAACGATGTCTCACCGATAGTGAATATTACAGTGAGAAACATTGCAAGAGATGTATAGAGAGATACATAGAACGCCATTATACTACTCCTGAAATTCAGAAGGAATGAAAGCAACATGAAACCTGCAAGCATAAGGAGGATGCTTTCCATGAATGGTTTTGCGTAAGTATGGATTATAAACACATTGAGGAAGATTCCGGT
>JAKARU010000099.1 GCA_021819225.1 Thermoplasmata archaeon | reverse complement strand
CATAAAGGCCAGAGGGAAATCAATCAGCAAAGCAGTGGACATAGCAGAAATAACAAAGCACAAATTCATCAAAGAACTCAAATATGAGGACATAAGAATCAGTACCGAAGTTTTGACTAGCGAGGGGCGAGAATCGAATGTCTCCTCTATTGAGATCGTCCTGAAGAGATAGATGAGGTAACCTTATCTCAAACTTTCTTTGATAATACATTAAATGTGTTTTAGTGATTAACCATGGAAATTAGATGAAAGATTTTCTGGTGGAGTGGGAAAGCACACTTTCTGAAAAAATATCAAAAATTAATCAGTCGCTAGTTTCTGCAATTCATACAGATCAGAAGGAACTTTACCAGATGTCTCGTTATATAATAGAAGCAGGTGGAAAACGTTTCAGGCCCCTTCTTACAATAATTGCATACGAAATAGCGACTGGCGGTCCGTACGAAAAGATTCTTGATCTTGCATCATCATGTGAACTCATACACACCGCCAGCCTCATTCATGACGACATTATAGACAATGCACCCACAAGACGTGGAAAGAAGACACTAAATTCTCTCTATGGATTGGATAACGCAATTGTAGTCGGTGATTACCTGTTTGCCAAAGCCTATGAGCTGGGTGCAAGGTATGGTTATGAAGTATCAAAGATAATGTCAGACTGCGCATCAATGCTGGCTGAGGGGCAGATACTGGAATACATGAATCTCGGTAAGCTTGATCTTTCCGAAGAGAAATATATAGACATAATTGCAAGGAAGACCGCCTATTTCTTTTCCGTCTGCACCCTGGCAGCAACGACAGCTGCCGGCTCTCCTCCTGAAGTGAAAAAAAGCCTTTCAGATTTTGCGTACAATTTAGGGATTGCGTTCCAGATTACAGATGATATTCTGGATATAGTCGGAGAGGAAGCGAAACTTGGAAAAGCTGTGTTTGCTGATATTAAGCACAACGCAATCACACTCCCTATAATCCACGCTTTAAAGAACGCAGACTCAATGAAAGAGCGCCTTATTGAAATAATAAAATTCCCGACTGATGATCCCAGCAACAGGGATGAGCTGAAACACATACTTACCAGAACTGGATCATTAGATTAAGCATTAAAACGGGCAAAATAATATTGAGAGGAATCCGTGAAGGCACTTAATAAGAGCGGAAAGTCACAGAACATAAACCTGCTGATGGATCTTGCGATGATCATTATAGACAGAATTGGAGATCTTGCATAATCGTTTTCTCTATTCTCAAAAGTAATATTATTTGGATGATGCCTTCACATTGATCTTATAATTCATGCGGAAGATTGCCTGAGTTAAGATAGAATACTTTTAATGTATTCTGAAAGCATGGCAGCAAAGGCAGTTGATAAGAAAACACAATCTTTTCTTGGCTCGCTTGGCATTGAAGAAAACAATCCCGGAACATTCGCGGGAAAGTGGTTAACATCATCCAAGAAAGAAAGAATAACCTCCATTTCTCCCCTTGATGGGAAACCGATAGCAGATGTTATATCAACTTCATCTGAGGATTACGAGAAAGTTATAAAGCATTCAACAAAGACATTTGAGGAATGGGCAGATATCCCCGCTCCAAAGCGTGGATCTATCATAATGAAGATAGGTGATTCTCTCAGAGAGAACAAGGTCAACCTTGGCAGGCTTGTCACAATTGAGGCAGGGAAGACTAAAACCGAGGGTGAGGGCGAAATACAGGAGATGATTGACATTTCAGATTTCGCCGTCGGTCTTTCAAGACAGCTTTACGGTCTTGTAATTGCAAGCGAGAGGCCGGATCACAGAATGCTGGAGCAGTATCTACCTCTTGGACCGATTGGTCTAATAACATCATTCAATTTCCCGAGTTCTGTATGGTCATGGAATTCATTCATAGCTGCAGTATGCGGTGACACATCGATATGGAAACCATCCTCTAAAACGCCACTTACGGCAATAGCAATTATGAAAATTGTATCAAAAGTCCTTGAAGAAAATTCAGTACCACAGATATTTTCACTTGTAACTGGAAGTGGTGAAACTATTGGATCAAGGATGGCAGAAGATCCGAGGATAAAGTTGATCTCTTTCACAGGGTCCGTAAGGTCAGGGAAGATTGTTTCCAATAAGGTTGCAAACAGGTTTGGCAAGATGATTCTGGAACTGGGCGGAAATAACGCTGCTGTTGTAACCGCAAACGCAGACATAGATCTCGCGGTGAAAGGAGTCGCATTCGGTGCTCTTGCTACTGCAGGTCAAAGATGCACCTCAACAAGAAGGGTAATAGTTGACAACAAGATTTATAGCAAATTTGTGTCTAAACTCAAGTCTGTCTTCGATTCTGTATCTGTTGGAAATCCTGCCAAGACAGACGTTCTTGTTGGCCCGCTTATTGACAAATCGGCAGTATCAAATTTTCTCACAGCCATTTCAGACGCAAAGAAACAGGGTGGAAAATTGTTAGCAGGCGGGTCTGTGTATAATGAAATGAAGGACGGTTTTTACGTCAGGCCCGCACTGATTGAGGCTAGGCCGGATATGGAAATATGCAGAAAAGAAACTTTTGCACCGATTCTCTACGTTTTCAGGTCCACCGGGATCGAGGAATCTGTCAAGATACATAATTCAGTACCGCAGGGTTTGTCATCGTCAATATTTACAACCGATTTAAGGGAAAGCGAATATTTCCTGTCTCATCGCGGATCTGATTGCGGAATAGTTAACGTAAACACAGGAACAGCCGGTGCTGAAATAGGTGGTGCATTTGGCGGTGAAAAGGAAACTGGGGGAGGAAGGGAGAGCGGGAGCGATGCCTGGAAGTCCTATATGAGGAGACAGACAGTCACGACAAATTACGGCAGGACACTGCCACTTTCTCAGGGAGTTGAATTTGAGATATGAATGATAAAATTACTATCAATAATTTTTTAATAAAAAACTCATTTTAACCATTCTTTGATGTGGGGTTGAAGTAGAACCATGTATGATTCAATCGCCTGATTGAATAAGCTGAATCAAATTGGCTTTCTCAAGCAGTCTGCGTTTGAAATCTTAAGGGGAAAATTTCAAGACACCAGAAAAAAACGAACTGAAATATGTATAAGGGTGAAATTTAAATGAGTAAGGTAGAAACAATGCTGTATGGAATATATCCGAGAGATGAGCAGCTCAGAATTGCAATAAGCAAGTGGGAAAGAGGCGCGACCACAACTTCTGAGCTTTCAGGTATTATCAATAAAGAAAAACACAATTTATTGTCTGTCTTCAGGCAGTCCGGGTTGGATCATTACACAGATCCTCTTGTTAACTGGCATGATATCTTAAGGATGATATCATACACAATAAGCAGCAAGCAGCTCGAAAAGCTTGGACGGTACAGGGAGACTAACACTTTCTACAAGCAGCCTGAAATAGACGATTACCCTGTCTATCACGATCTTAGCGAACAGGATTCCGATCCAGATAAATTTCTTCCAGGTGAAATCTACAGTAACGATAATTCTGATTCATACCTTCATTTTTTACCAGGGCCTGAATCTTTTCTTAACATGTCAATAGTAAAAAAGGAACTGAAACGTGAAAAAATTCTGGAATCACTTATCACAGTCTATAAAGAGATCATGAAAAAAAATAGGATGAAACGACTTGTTCTTTTTGACCCTTATCCAGATCGAACTGTTTTTTCCGGCTACGGAGATATATTCCAAAGCGCTGAGGTATATTTTGTTAGATACGATGTAAACAGTGAAACATTCAAAAATTCAAACTCCGGTAAACCGCAGGCGCTGGTTTCGAATTCGCCTCTTTCTATTGTTAATATCTTGGTTGCCAACAGCAAGTTACCTGGAATAGCAATTGTGGATTCTCAGAATACACATCTTGAAGATCCGCAGAGAATTAGGGAGAAGGCAGAAAGGATAAGGGAGGAAAATTCTCTCGACAGTCTCCTTGTAACACACACAGAATACCTCGATTTCCTGCCCAGGGTCATAGCGGATAAAAAAGTCAAAATATTAGGAGAGGTGGGTGAGTAATTATGGATAAAATCCTTATAACACAGGAGATTGGAAGTTTCAGAAAACCACAGTATCTGAGTTCAGTTTTCCGAAAATCTGATCCTGAGAAATTGAAATCACTTGAGGAGAAAGCCACTCTGGAGACATTATCGCTCTTTGAGAAAGCTGGACTTGATAATATAGGGGTTGCAGGTGAAATGTACAGATGGGAGATGTATGAACATGTTGCAGCTTCCCTGGATGGAATAAAATTCTTCGGGCCTGTCAGGTCATTCGACAATCGGTACTACAGGAAGGGGAGCATTGTATCTCCGATCAGGAGGAAGAACAGTTTTCACGAGGACGAATTGAAATTCATAATGACGCACACTAAAAAGAAGATAAAACTGCCAATTACTGGTCCGTACACAATGGCAGACTGGTCGTTCAACGAACATTACAGGGATAAGATGGAGCTTGCGATGACATTCGCCGACATACTCAACCAGGAAATCCGTCACCTGAAGAAGATCTGGAAAACAGGTAGCAATGACGTTTTCGAAGTCCAGATTGATGAACCTGCTGCCACAACACACCCTTCTGAAATGGACATTGTAGTGGATTCCGTCAACAGGGCCGTCGACGGGATACCGGGATGCGAATTTTCCATCCATGTCTGCTACAGCA
>JAKARU010000098.1 GCA_021819225.1 Thermoplasmata archaeon | reverse complement strand
GATCTCTATGTATATATGGAAATATGTGTGGAATACAAATCCGATTGTGTAAGTGATTGCCGCAGCGAGAAGTGATAAAATAGCTGCCCTGCTTGATGATTTCAATATGGAAATGTTCAGTGCTATTGCTATAATTGAATTGCTGATGGCCTGGACGGCTGCCACGAGTATAACGGCTATGATCAGTGAAAGAATACCCAGGGGAAACAGGAAAGGGATAATTGGGAATGCGGCCCCCGCAATATAGGAAAGGCCGGTTGTTCCTGCTGAAACCTTCGTACGGTTCTCCTCATTTTCAATTTCTTTATTCATTTTGTGAGTGCTTGTGTTTGTTATGAGGCTCTCCCTTTTTATATTCCTTATCCGGTACTCAATCTCAGATGATTTTGAAAGATATGCACCAAGTGTCATGCTTATGGTTCCACCAACGCCTATAACCAGTCCACTCATTGCGATTATGAAATTGTTGCTTATAATTGCAGTCAACCCAGCTATGGCCGCCAGAACTTCTACAAGCCCATCGCTCATCCCATAGATGAAAGCCTGGATCCTGTCCAGATAGGCTTCCCTGTTAATTCCCATCTGTTCAAAGACATTTTCATGGCCAATCTCATCATTTATAATCGACTTTAATGCATTTCCCTCTTCAACATCTTTCATCTTCTTCAGGAAGTCCCTGTATTTTCTGATGCTTTCTACTTCTCCCCTTTCCAGAAGATTGACGGTCAGATTATTGCCTAATATTCTTGTTAGGAAGAGGAGAAAGAAAATCTTTACATTCCTGGGCTTGATCTCTTTTTTCACGGAAGTTATCTTCCTGAGCCTGTCCATCCAGAACTCAGAATGTGATTCCTCCATTTCAGCAAGATAATCAAGTTTCTCCTTCAAAACTTTATTTCTGGATCTTTTGGCAAGTTTCCTGTAGAACTCCCTATCGGTAATTTCATCCCTGTAGAATTCTGAAACCAGTTTCTCTTCTTCCCCAGTCATTCAGGTAGAATTGTACAAGAATATTAATAATTTTATATTGCATGTTAAATCAAATAAGGATTTCCTTACATTTTAAGCAGTTCACACATCAGGAAATACATCTTGCGATACAGGACAATTCAATGAGGCAAAAGTTCCATCATTCGTGAATCGACCCACATATTTGTTACGAAATTCGTAGTATTGTTTCGTTTTTCATTCAATAAGCTATATATTTTCAATTGTCATCTTAATACAGGTGAATTTATGCAGGCAAATGAAAACGATTTCGAGATGAAAGTAAACATAAAGGTAGTGCCACCCGGACCAAAAGGTAAGAAAATAGTGGAGGAAGACACTGAATATCTTGCTACAAGTTCCAAGTCACTTCCAATAGTGGCTAAGAGAGGAAAAGGAGTTTATATACAGGATGTTGATGAAAATGTGTATATTGACTTCGCAGCAGGTATTGGAGTCAACAATATGGGGCATATTCATCCCTATATTACTGAAAAGGTCCAGGAGCAGCTTTTCAAGCTCTGGCATTTTGCTGGTACCGACTTTTATTATCAGGAACAGGTAGATGCAGCAAAAGCAATATCAGGTGTAACGCCCGGGAAGTTCAAGAAGAAGGTCTTCTTCACTAACAGTGGAACAGAAAGCGTTGAGGCCGCAATCAAGTTTGCCAAGGTCGCAACGAGGAAGCAGGAATTTATCTCATTCATAGGGGCGTTCCATGGAAGATCACAGGGATCACTTTCCATGACAGCTTCAAAGGGAATACAGAAAAAGTACCTTTTCCCATCAATGCCAGGAGTGGAACATGTTCCATTCCCTAACCCATACAGGAACATTTTCGGAATAGATGGCTATGAACATCCTCAGGAGCTTACAAATGCTGCACTTGATTTCATAGAAAAATACACACTGAAAATGTACATGCCTCCAGAGAATGTTGCTGCATTTGTAGTTGAACCTATACAGGGAGAAGGCGGGTATATAGTTCCACCCATGGACTTCCACAAGAAGCTCAGGAAACTGGCAGACGAAAACAACATGCTTGTAGTAATGGATGAAGTTCAGGCAGGCTTTGGGAGAACAGGAAAATTCTTTGCATCAGAACATTTCGGTGTTGAACCACAGATTATTACACTTGCCAAGGCAATAGCTAATGGACTTCCAATGGGTGCAGTCGTGGTGGATTCAAAACTTGACTTCCCTGAACTCGGACTTCACTCCAACACATACGGCGGAAACCTCCTTGCATCAGTTGCAAGCAGGGCAACCATAGAGGCAATGAAGAAAGAGGGTGCAGTGGAAAATGCTGCAAAAAGAGGAAAGCATCTCAGGCAGAGACTGGAAGAACTCAAGGAAAGGTATGATGTCATAGGAGATGTAAGAGGTATCGGTCTCATGCAGGCAATCGACTTTGTGAAGGACAGGAGGACAAAGGAACCTGCAGTGAAGCTGAGGAACGATGTGGAGTATAAAGGCTTCCAGAATGGAATCATACTTCTGGGAACTGGAGAAAGTGCAATAAGACTGATTCCACCCCTGATAATCACCGATGAGCAGATAGATGAAGGAATGGAATGTCTTGAGAAAGCAATAAAGCAATCACTTTGAATTGCTTTCCATCAAATATTTTAACATATTATTCAATGGTGCGCCATCTTCCCACTTCATTACAAAATTTTCATTTCTGGTTATCTCAATTTGAGGGAGTATACTGTAAAGGTTCCTGTATCTGCCCATGGGTTCTCCAGGAACCTTGAACATTCTCCATGGGTCGCCATCTGTATTTTTCAGCCTGAAGGCATAAATTAAGAAGATACCGGAATTCAGGCACTTCTTGGCAAGCCTCTCCGCCTGATCCTGGTTCTTCCCAGAGGATGAGGAAAAGGCAAGCACTGGATTCTGGGAACTCTTTACCTCGATGACCATGGACATATCAAATCTGACCGCAATAAGGTCTGCCCCCTTGGAACCGGCTGCCCTTGTCACGAAAAAGGGATATTTTATCAGATGTTCATAAGCTTCCCTGGACAGGAAGTCAAGCTTTTTAGACACCTTTCCAATAACTTTCTGGCTCCCGGATAATATGGATACCAGCTCCCTTTCATAAATACTTCCATTCAACCCGTGTTAATGCCTTATACGTATAGAAATTTTCTCTGCATACCAATGAAAACACATCATCCAAGTGGTAATCATTTTACAGGAATGTTTGTAAATCCTAACCAACAATCTTCATTCATTCATCTCCATATGGCATTTTTAAAAGCCGCATAGTTTAAAATAAAGGATTTTTATCTATTGAATTATGGACACACAGAGTGAAACTGTATTTTTTCCAGATCAGAAAACAATCAATGACAGCAATATTAACGCCCTAAAAAACTTCATCGGGCTGAAGACCATTGATGAACTCTATGTATTTTCAGATAGCCATATGGAACAGTTCTACGATTCAGTGGCCAGGCACTCAGGCATCTGGTTTTCAAGACCATATTCAAAGGTAAGGGATAGTTCAGGAGGGAAGGAATTTTCAAAATGGTTTGTTGATGGTGAGATAAATATAGCTTTCAACTGTGTGGAAAGGTATAAGAAGAGCAAAAAAGCGGCAATAAAATGTGTTTATGAGGATGGTAGTTTCAGAAGGATTTCTTATGAAGAACTTGACATGTTGACAGGAAAATTATCAGGTGCAATGAAAAATCTCGGTATTGAGAAGGGAGACAGGGTAGGAATATACATGCCTATGGTTCCAGAGGCAATTATCTCCATGTATTCCATAATGAGAATAGGTGCTATTGCTGTGCCCATGTTCTCTGGATATGGGAGGGAAGCTGTGGAAACAAGAGTAAATGATAGTGGCATCAAGTATATTTTCACCGTTGAGAGCTACACGAGGAAAGGACGGGAAATAAAGATGGCTTCCAATATAAAAGATATAGAAGGGATCAAGCTCATAACACTGGATAGTAACAACAAAGATGAACTGGATTTCAACACGCTTCTTGAAAGTGGAGAATACACGGAAAGTGAAAGAACAGGTTCAGAGGATGGTGCAATCATGCTCTACACCTCTGGAACAACGGGCAAGCCAAAGGGTACAGTTCATGTACACGGTGGATCTTTCATCAATATTGTTAAGGAAGTGAAATACTATCTCGATTTCAAGGAAGATGATACGATTTTCTGGATCACCGATCTTGGCTGGATGATGGGACCTTGGGAAATTATGGGCGCCAATGCTCTTGGAGGAACTTTATTTCTCTATCCAGGTGCAGTGGATTATCCAAAAAATGACAGAGTATGGGATCTTGTGGAAGAACATGGAATAACGGTGCTTGGCATATCACCAACGTTCGCAAGAACAATGAAGTTCAACTGTGTTGACAGGCCATTCAAAAACCTGAAGGCTTTCGGTTCTACCGGTGAACCATGGGACAGGGAATCATGGGAATATGTATTCAGGGTATGGGGTGAAAGCAAGGTCCCCATATGCAATGTATCTGGTGGAACGGACATCATAGGATGTTTCCTTGCATCAACTCCTGTGACTCCCCTTAAGCCAAAATGCCTCTTCAAGGGCCTTGGCATGGCAATAACAGTTTTTGATAGCTCTGGGAGGGAAATCTATGATCAGATAGGCTACCTTGTATCAAAGGAGCACCTGCCATCAATGACCCGTGGCGTTTGGAACAATGAAGAAAGATACAGGACATCATATTGGTCCCAATTTCCAGGTTTCTGGTC